>SYPI01000137.1 GCA_005804005.1 Planctomycetia bacterium | reverse complement strand
GGTGGGCGATTGCCTGACCGATGCGCGAAGTCAGTGCGGAGCACTTTATGGCGGCGATGGCCCAGACGCGGGTGGCAGCGCCAGCGATGCGGCGGGGCGCAGGGCGTGGGCAGAAGCACTCGGCGAGCGTTGTCTCCGGGTGTCCGGCACGGTCACACATCAGCCGCTGGCGGTCGAACTCGATCCGGTCACGGTGTTGGATGCGGCGCCGCCTACGGTGGATGATCCGACAGGGGACCTCATCGTGTGGGCCCTCGATGCTCAGGGACGCTTGCTGCGAAGCACTCGCTGGCGCAGCGGTTCAGCGCGGGAGTCGTGCTCGGCCGCGGGTCTGCTTGGCAAGACCCCGATCTTCGTAACCATCCCAACGACGATTTCGCGGCGCGCAGTCGCGGTGGTCGAGATCGCTCAGGTGGCCACCGCCCGCCTGCTGGCGCGGAGCGCGGCTAGCGCCAATGCTCCACTTGTTGCCGCCCGCGCCACGGCAGCAAATGGCGAATTGTGGGTGAGTTGGAACGCGCAGGACGCCGACCTCGACGCGCTCACCGCCACGGTGTGCTGGAGCCCCGACGCGGGAAACCGCTGGGTGCCGCTGGTGGTCGACTCCGCAGCGGGCGAAGTGGTAGCCGGCCTCGACCAGATTCCCGCCCCAGTGGGTGATGGCGCTCTGGTGCGGGTGCGCGTTAGCGACGGCTTCCGCACTGCCGACGCAGAAGTTGCCGTGGCCATCAACCACGACGGACTGGCCGGGGGCGCCAACAACGCTCCTGATGTTCACCTGATCACCCCCAACGCCTCGCAGACGGTGAAGCAGGGGGGGAATCTGATCCTCCATGCTTCCGGGTGGGACCTTGAAGACGAACTGATGGCCCCGGCCCAGCTGGCCTGGTCCAGTTCCATCGACGGTCCGCTTGGCACCGGCCGGGTTATGGCCTGCGGCTCGCTCTCTGCTGGCACGCACGCCATTACGCTGGTGGGCACCGATCTCGGCGGCCTGACAACCTCACGCACGGTGAGTGTGATCGTGCAGGCGCGCCAACTGGTCGATGCGGATCTCAACGGCGACGGCGCGATCGGCGGCTCCGACTTGGCGATCATGCTGGCCAATTGGGGTCAGGCGGGCTTCGCCGCCGGCGATCTCGACTTCAATCAGATCGTCGATGGCAGCGACCTAACTCTCATCCTGGCAAACTGGAGTTCCTGATGCGTATTGCAGCCAGTTGTGTTGCGCTGGCGGTCGTGTCGTTCATTGCCCGAGCGGACACGCTGGTCATCTATCCCGTCGCGGACAACACGCTGATCGAAGACCCGGCTGGTGCCTGGAGTCTGGGTGCCGCCGGCCAGTTCTACGCCGGACGGGTTGGCGAAAACGGCGGCAACAGCAAGCGACGCGGCGTGGTGCGCTTTGATCCGGCCGCCACTCTGCCGGCCGGCGCGACCGTGACCGCCGTCACCCTGCGCCTGAATTGCAGCGCCACCCAGGCGGGCACATTCACCGTTTCACTGCACCGCGGCCTCGATTCTTGGGGTGAGGGAACCAGCAGCGCTTTCGGGGGCGGCGGGGCACCGAGCACCCCCAACGATGCCACCTGGATTCATCGCTTCTACCCGGATGTCCTGTGGGACGCCCCCGGCGGTGAGTTCGTCGCCACCGCCAGTGCCAGCAAGTCGATCGGCGCGGTCGGCTTCTACACCTGGGGCACTACGCCGGGAATGGTGGCCGATGTGCAAGCTTGGATCGATCAGCCAGCAACTAATTTCGGCTGGACGGTGATCGGCAACGAAGTCACTCTGCAGAGCGTGAAGCGCTTTGACACTCGCGAGTCACCGAGCACCAAGCCGGTGCTGACCATCACCTACACGCCCGCGCCAGATGTCTTGGGCGACCTGACTGGCGACGGCCATGTCGATGGCGCCGACTTGGGCATCTTGCTCTCAGCCTGGGGGCTGACGCACCCCGGGGCGGATTTGGACGACGACGGGGATGTAGACGGCACCGACTTGGCAGTGCTCTTTGCGCACTGGGGCTAGAGGCCGAACAAAAATCCCGGATCAAAGGCCGAGGTGGGATTTGAACCCACGAATAACGGATTTGCAATCCGTCCCCTTGGGCCACTTGGGTACTCGGCCAAGCAGGGGGAGTATCCTTGCAAATGAGCCGCATGCCGTCAACGCGACGAACAGCATTGTTCATCGGATTCCTAGCCGCCGCCGCGCTCTGTGCCGAGGGATTCGGGCAGGCGGCATCACCAACCGTGCTGGCACCGCTGCTTCCGGAGGGTGCATTTCTGGCGCAGGCTCGAGGGCGAGTGGGGCGCAACCAGGATCTCGGGGTGTGGGAGTTCGTGCTTCTGGACCGGATTCGTGGTGTCGACGGCCGCCGCCTGATCCTGCTGCCGTCGGAAGTCTGCACTGATCTTCTGCGAATGCGCGAGATGCTCTGGCACGACTCGCTCTTCGAAGTGACTGGCGAGATCACCGTGGGCCCGGAGTACAACTTCCTGATCCCCTCCTTCGCCGCGCCGGTGCAGGTGATCGCCCCTGAGCCAAGTGCAGTGGCGCCACCGCCAGCGGCGGCACCCAACCAGAATGCCCCGACCGCCACGGTAGCCCTGGCTCCCGAGGTCGGTTCTCGCAATCCCGAGACGATCGCCGCCGAACTCGAGGCGGCCCTCTTGGCGCAGGCGGGCACGCTTCCGACCAGCACCGACCTCTCGGGGCCTACTCCACCACCTGTCGATCCGTTTCAGCCGCAGTCGCTGCCGGTGGTTGACGCGGGCGCGGCCACGGCGGCAGCCACCGCGCCTGACGCGACCATGCACGCCGGTACAGCCCGGCTTTTCGACCGCCGCGCCACCGTCTCACGCGATGAGCGCACCGGCACCTGGTGCGTGGTGCTCCACGCCGCCCCCCCCGGAGTTTCCGCGAATCTGGAGTTGCTGCCGT
>SYPI01000136.1 GCA_005804005.1 Planctomycetia bacterium | reverse complement strand
GCGCCTCTGGACCCCACGGGTACCAATCCACCGGATTGTGCGCGTGCTGCAGCAGGTACGGACTGCTCGACTGCGCCAGATGATTGGTGGGGGCGGGCGCCATCACCGGGGGATCATCCACGGCGATCGCCAATGGCGACATTGACGCCAGCAGAGCTAGGCAGGAGGGCGCCAACCCCATTGCTGATCATTCCTCGGGAACCGGCGCCCAGTCGCGCTCGGCCTCAACGGCCCGGTCCAGTTTCACCAGCAAATCGCGTAGCGCGGCCCGCGCAACATTGCGCATGCGCGTCTTGGGGCCGACCCACTGGGAGATGAGCGCTTCGGCCTCTACCAGCGCCGCCAGCGCCTCATCATGTCGGCCAAGTCTGCCGAGCAACACACCGCGTTTGGCCTTGAAGTTCAGGGTCCAGATTGCGGTTGGCCGCTCCGCCCGCAGTTGCAGAGCGATCAGCTCATCCGCCTCGGCCAGCGCTGCCTCGGAAGTGGCGTGATTGATCAAGTAAATGAGGTAGACCGACCGCGTGGAAACAGTGCGCACAGCATCGGGCCCGTTGATGCGCTCCGAGCGCGCTCGGGCTCGGCGGAAAAACTCGTTCGCCCCGGCATGATCGCCGTCAAGCGCTCGTTGATCACCGGCGCGAAGGAGCAGGTCGCTGGTGGCATCGATCTCGTCGATCAGTTCGGTGTCTATCGCCAACTTCTCTAGCGCCGCCGCTTCTGAATCTCCCTTGGTGAGCGGCCGCATCAACGCCAGTTGAATCTCAGCGTCCTTGCCGAGCCTTGCAGCCCGGGCAATCGATCCGTCCGTATCGGACTGCCCTTCGCCAGCGGCCACGATGCGCCGGGCGCTGTCGCGGGCCACCGTGAACCAGTGCCGCGCCCGATCGTCATCCGCGCCGGTGCCTTTCATCCAATCAAACCCCACCTTCGAGGCCAGCGAAACGCAGTGCACATTGTCGGGGCCGTTCTCCAGTACCGCCAGTTCGTATGCCGCTTCTTGAATCTTGCGAACCAATGGAGCATCCTGCGTGGCGCCCAGATCGCGGACTGCGGGAATCAACTGGTCAGTCATCCGCTTGGTGACTTCGATAGCCCGCGCCGCATCGGCCAATTGGTCATCGATGTATGCCCACAGCAGGATGGCAGCCACGATGGCACCGGCAGCCGCCACTCCGCCGGTCGCCGCCAGCGCTGGACGACGCCTGGCCCACGACCACAATCGCCGGGTCTGGCCGGGGGGACGCGCGCCGACCGGCTCGCCATTGAGGAAGCGCCGCAGGTCATCGGCCAGCGCCGCAGCAGTCTGATAGCGAGAGCCCGGTTCGAGCGCCACTGCCATGGCAATGATGGCATCGAGGTCGCGCGGAGCATCGGGCACCCTCGACCGCAGTCGGGACAAATCTGCGTGCGCGATCGTCTCGCAGGCATCACCCAGCGAGACATCCCCCAGTTCGCGCGGCGAATGCCCCGAGGCAAGTTCCAAGAGAATCGCACCCAAGGCAAAGATGTCGGCGCGCAGGTCGACAGCCTTGGGATCCCCGCGGCCCTGCTCTGGTGCCATGTAGTTGGGGGTGCCAACGAAATCCCCGGCTTGGGTCACCTGCGTCTGGTCAGCCCCTGCAGTTCCGTTCAGCCCCGCGCGCGCCAATCCGAAGTCAATCACCTTCACCACTCCGCCAGTACCCACCAGAATGTTCGCTGGCTTCAAGTCGCGGTGCAGCACACCGTGGGCATGGGCATAGCTCACCGCATCGACAGCCTTCAGCAACAAATCGACGCGATCGGCCAGCGGCAAGTTGTTCTGCGTGCAGTACCCGGTCAGTGGCAACGCTTCAGCCACCAACTCCACGGCCATCCAAGTGACACTAGTTTTGTCGTCGTGTCCGGCAGCGATCACTGAAGCAATGTTGGGGTGGTTCAGCCCGGCGAGATGCTCAGCCTCACGCTCGAACCGCTGCCGCGACTTTGGTCCGGCGAACTCCGGCCGCAGTGTCTTGAAGGCCACATCACGAGAAGGCTTCCGCTGGCGCGCGGCATACACCGCACCGCTCCCCCCCTGCCCGATCCGTTCGCCGATCTCGAACCCAGCGATCGTCTGGCCGGTCAGCAGGCCAGCCCCGCCAAACACACGCTGCGCCAGTCCATGCATCGCCCGCTCCACCGAGTCATCACCGGAGCGCTGCACCGACTCGTCACGGGCCAGCAATTCGCGCAAGCGTTGCTCCCACTCCGGGCCGAATTCGACTCCGACTTGGCGCACGAAGTCCTCGCGCGCCGGGCCGTCCAACCGCAGCGCTTGACGGAACAGGGCGAAAATGTCGGGCTCGGGACGCGATTGTCCAGAGTTCACTCGCCATTCCCCCCGCCCAGCCTGGCCTTGCCCCGCAGCCAAGCCTTGGCATACCGAACCAGCGCCACAGATTCCTCGGCCGACGCAAGTTGAAGGGATCGAGCGACTTCCATGTGACTATGCCCAAGCACAGTGTGAAGGCGGAAGGCATTAGCCGCCTGCTCATTATCTCCCTCTAGACCGCGGAGTGATTCCAGTCTCTGAACGACGCCCTCGATGTCCCCGGCCTCGCCGGTCCCATTCATACTTGCCGCGATCCGTGAAATGCTGAAATCCACGATCGGGGCCAGTCTGCGCTTGGCGTGGTTGCGTCGATATTCATCAATCAGGTACTCGGTCATCGCTCGGGCCAAGGCCCCGAAGAAGTGGCGCCTGTTCTCCCAGCGCCTCTGCCCCGCCCCTTCCATTCGGATGTACGCCTCGTGCACTGCCACGGTCACATCGAAGCGCGCCTGCCCATTCTGCCCCTTGAGCTTGCCAGCGGCAAGCATGCGCGCATCCCCGTAGATCAGCGTCCAAAGTTCCCCTGCCGCCACCCTTTCACCTTGGGCGGCGCGGTTGATCAACTGGGTCATCTCGCCCGCGGACATGTGATGATCCTAGCGCCTCATGCGCTATCCTTTGTCAGGTGATCTTCCACCCCCGAGCTGAGTTCCTGCCCTTCTGCCGCCCATCGATTTCCGAGGAAGACATCGCTGCGGTGGAGTCCGTCCTCCGTTCGGGCTGGATCACCACCGGTCCGCAAGTGGCGGCGCTCGAAGAGTCCATCGCCCGGCGGACCGGCGCTCCGGAGTGCCTGGTGTTCACCTCCGGCACGGCGGCAATGCATTTGCTGTTTGTGGCGCTGGGTATCGGCCCCGGCGCTGAAGTGGTCGGCCCGTCAATGACCTGGGTCAGCACGAACAATCTGGTAGAACTCTGTGGGGCGCGCAATGTGTTCGTGGATGTCGACCGCAACACCCTGCTGGCCTCCCCCGAGGCAGTCGAGGAGGCGATAACCCCGCGCACCAAGGCCATCATTCCGGTTCACTATGGGGGCGCCCCCTGCGACATGGACCCGATCCGCTCGCTGGCCCAACGGCGCGGCATCCATGTGATAGAGGATGCGGCACACGCCATTGGCACGCAGTACCGGGGCCGCGAGATCGGCAGCGCTGGCACTTGCGTCTACTCACTCCACCCGATCAAGACCATCACAACCGGCGAGGGCGGGGTCATCACCACCCATGACCGCGAACTGGCCGACCGCCTGCGCCGCCTGCGCTTCCACGGTCTGGCCGCCGACGCGTTCCAGCGCGGGCAGCAGGGTCGCTCGCCGCAGGTCGAGGTTCAGGAGCCCGGGTTCAAGCAGAATCTGCCGGACATGAATGCCGCGCTGGGCGTGAGCCAGATGAAGCGCCTCGATGCGCTGATCGAGCGGCGCGAGGAAATCACTCTGCGTTACCGAAACTTGCTGGCGGGTATCGACGGCATCGAGCCGCTGAGTGACCCGGCGTGGCCCCACCGCCATGCCCGGCATCTGTTTATCGTGCGTGTGCATCCCGAGCGCGCTGGCCTGGACCGCGACACATTCATGGCCGAACTCAAGAAGGTGAACATCGGCACCGGCCTGCATTTCAAGGCCAGCCATGTGCATCGCTGGTACCGCGAGAACCGACCCTTGCCCGCGGGCGCTCTGCCCAATGCCACCTGGAATTCCGAGCGCATCTGCACGCTGCCTATGTTTCCGGACATGACCGATGACGATGTCGACGGCGTGGTGGCCGCGATCCGCCATGTCCTTTCCCGCGCTCCGATGACCACCGGAGCGCGCACCTGACATGCAACGCAGCGTCTCCATCGTGGTGCCGGTCTACAACGAACGGGAGAACATTGACGAGTTGGTCGCCCGCACGGTGGCCGTGGGGCAGCAGCTCGGTCGGCCGTGGGAACTTGTCCTGGTTGACGACGGTAGCCGCGATGGTTCATCGGAGCGCTTGCTGGAACTAGCCCGCCAACACGCCGGGCTGGTGAAGGCCCTGCTGCTCAACCGCAACTACGGCCAGCACAACGCCATCCTCTGCGGCTTCTCGCACGCTCAGGGCGACATGATGATCACTCTGGATGCCGACCTGCAGAACCCGCCCGAGGAAATCCCCCGGTTGGTGGCTGCAATCGATGCTGGCGCCGATGTGGTGGGCACGGTTCGCCTGCACCGACAGGACTCGGTGTTCCGGCGACTCTCCAGCCTTCTGGTGAACAATGTGGTGCGCCTTACGACCGGCGTCATGATGAGCGACTACGGCTGCATGCTGCGGGCCTACCGCCGACGCGTGGTCGAGGCCATGCTGGCCTGCCGGGAACGAAGCACCTTCATCCCGGTGCTGGCCAACATGTTCGCCAAGCGCACCGCCGAGATTGAAGTGCGCCACGCCGAGCGAACCCGCGGCGAGAGCAAGTACTCGTTGTTCAAGCTGGTCAACCTGCAGTTCGACCTGCTCACCTGCATGACCACCACACCGCTGCGCCTGCTGAGTTACGCTGGCGGGGCGATCGCCGCAGCGGCAGTCGGCTTTGGCGCGCTCCTGCTGGTGCTGCGCATCTTTTTCGGCGCCGCCTGGGCTGGCGAGGGCGTCTTCACCCTCTTCGCCCTGCTGTTCTTCTTCGTCGGCGCGCAGTTCGTTGCCATGGGCCTGCTGGGCGAGTATGTCGGACGGATTCATGCCGATGTGCGCGAGCGGCCGAGGTACATCGTCGACTCGGTAGGCGGCGAAACGATGGGCGAAACCAACTCTGGCCTGCCCAGCTCTACACGCGCCACGGGTTCACGGGAGTTCCGATGATGAAAGCAGTTGTCCTTGCCTATCACGAGTTGGGCGCCGCGGCCCTGCGGGCCATTCGCAGCAGCGGCATTGAGGTGGTGGCGCTGCTGACCCACCGCGATGACCCGGCCGAGGGTCAGTGGTTCACCTCGGTGGCTCGCGAGGCTTCGGCGGCCGGGATTCCAGTCTTCGCCCCCGAGGATCCCAACCACCCACTGTGGCTCGAGCGCCTGAGTGAGTTCAACGCCGACCTACTGCTCTGCTGCCACTATCGGGCGATGGTCAGCCCCCAGTTGCGCGGCCTGTTCCCCCAGGGCTGTCTCAACCTGCACACCTCGCTGCTGCCCAAGTTCCGCGGCCGCGCGCCGATCAATTGGGTGCTGGTGAAGGGCGAGACGGTCACGGGCGTCACTCTGCATCACATGAGTGATGCCGCCGATGCTGGCGACATCGTGGCCCAGCGGCGCGTTGAGATCGGTGCGAACGACGACGCCCGGGCGCTGACTGGCAAGTTGGCTGCGGCCGCCGAGGCGCTGCTGAAGGAGACTCTCCCCGCCGTCATCGCTGGCAAGGCATCGCGCACTGCGCAGGATGAGGCAGCGGCGACCACCATGCCGCGGCGCCGCCCGGAGGACGGGCGGATTGAATGGCACAAGAGCGCCGAGGCGATCCGCAATCTGGTGCGGGCTGTGGCCCACCCTTGGCCGGGTGCCTTCACCCATGTGGGAGATCGCCAGGTCTTTGTCTGGAAGGCGCGGGTTGTCGAAGGTGCGGCGCAGGCGGGCGAAGTGCTCTCGGTTGATCCGCTGGTAGTCGCCTGCGGCACTGAAGCGCTGGAGATCCTCGAGGGCCAGACCGCCGATGGCGTCTGGTCCACTGGCGCGCAATTGGCAGCGGAACTCAATCTTGTCCCGGGCATGCGCCTAGTTCGGCGCACTTCCACTCGGGCCAAGCCGCGCACCAGCGTGTTAGTGCTCGGCGTAAACGGCTTCATCGGAAGCCACCTCTGCGAGCGGCTGCTGGCCGACGGTCAGCATGAGGTCTACGGGCTCGATCTGAAGTCGGACAATCTCGGACTCATCGCCGCCCACCCAGATTTCCACTTCGTCGAAGGTGACATCTCCATCAACCGCGAGTGGATCGAGTACCACATTCGCAAGTGTGATGTGCTATTGCCGCTGGTGGCCATCGCCACGCCGATTGAGTATGTGCGCAATCCGCTGCGGGTGTTCGAACTGGACTTCGAGGAAAACCTGCGCGTCATCCGCGACTGCGTGAAGTACGGCAAACGGCTCGTGTTCCCCTCGACCAGCGAGGTCTACGGGATGTCCACCGATGCCAACTTCGACGAGGACACTTCCAATCTGGTCACTGGCCCGATCAATCGCCAGCGCTGGATCTATTCCACCAGCAAGCAACTCCTCGATCGAGTCATATGGGCCTACGGCGCCCAGCGCGGCCTGCGCTTCAGCCTCTTCCGGCCCTTCAACTGGATCGGCCCGCGCTTGGACTCGCTGGACAGCGCCCGGGTCGGCTCCAGTCGGGCCATCACCCAACTGATCCTGAACTTGGTCGAAGGCGCGCCCATTCTGCTGGTCGACGGCGGCGAGCAGAAACGCTGCTTCACCGATGTCGACGAAGGCATCGACTGCCTCTACCGCATCATTCGCAATGAGGGCGAGCGCTGCGACGGCCAGATACTGAACATTGGTAATCCGGTGAACGAGCACTCCATCCGCGAACTGGCCGAAATGCTGGTGGCGGCCTTTGATGCCCACCCGATGCGCAGCCAGTTCCCGCCCTTCGCTGGCTACCGAGTCATCGAAAGCCGCCGCTATTACGGCAAGGGGTACGAAGATGTGCAGCACCGCCGCCCGAGCATCCGCAATGCCCGGCGGCTGGTGAACTGGACGCCGATCATCCCCACCCACACTTCGGTCGAGCGCACTCTGGACTGGTTCCTCCGCCAGTACGCGGCCTCGCACGGCATGCCGGTTCCCCAAGCGACGGCGGCGGCGGCGCGGTGAGCGCCCGGCCGTGAGCATCCACGGCCTGCGGATCGATGTAGACACATGGCGTGGCACGCGCCACGGGGTCGGTCGATTGCTGAGAACCCTTGAGCCGCGCGGGGTGCGCGGCACCTGGTACTTCACGCTGGGCCCGGACAACATGGGCCGCCACCTGTGGCGCCTGGCCAATCCGGCCTTCGC
>SYPI01000135.1 GCA_005804005.1 Planctomycetia bacterium | reverse complement strand
GTCCGGCGCCCATCCCGACCGCCGCGGATTCGGCATCTGCGTGGCTGGATTCCCCGAGGGCCATCCCGACACGCCCAACACTCTGGTTCAGATGGACCACCTGAAGGCCAAGGTGGAGGCTGGCGCTGACTGGATCTGCACTCAACTCTTCTTCGACAACCGCGCCTTCCTCGACTGGCGCGAACGCTGCGAGTTGGCTGGCATCCGTGTGCCCATCGTCGCCGGAATCATGCCCATCACCAGCATGACCGCTGTGCATCGCATGGCGGATTTGGCCGCCGGTTGTGTTTTTCCGGCGGCGTTACAGAAGGCCCTGCGCCGGGCTCAGGACGATGCCGAGGCGGTGGCCCGAGTCGGCGCCCACTGGGCAACTGAACAGTGTCGCGACCTCATCGACCGCGGCGTGTCCGGGCTGCACTTCTACACCCTGAATCGCTCCGACGCGACGCGCTCGATCTTCGCCGCGCTGGGGGTGAAATCGGCTTCAGGGCTGCGGCGCTGAAGCGCCCGCCGCGGGTCTCCAGATCGCGTCGAGCAGCTTGACCAGTTCCTGATCGTGCGCTTCGCCAGCCATCAGGGCAAGCCCCTGCGAAACAAGTTCTGCATCGCCGACCTGATGCCCGATGTAGGCGATGACCAGCCCGTAGGAAGCCGCATCTCCCGGGCTCCGCTCAGCGGCCCGCGCCGCGCTGGTGGCCGTGGCGTGCTGCAGCTCGTCCGACGCGACCAGCGGCTGGTCGTAGCGCGCATCTATGAGTTCCGGATTGTTGCGGAATGTCCGCCGCAGCGTCAGCCCCGCCGCCAGCGACAGCCCTGCGGCCACTTGGGCATTGGCCAGACCGATCGAGGCCATTGGATTGCCACCGCCAATTCCCGCAGCCAATGCGAACAGCCGCTCCGCTTCGAACGGCCGCCCCTTGGCCATCTGCTGCGCGGCCATCGCCATGATCTGCTCCGAGCGGTCGGCGTTCTGTGCGTCCAGTCGAGCAATGCGCTTGCCGTGCCGCAACAGAAGCACTTCCTCCTCGGGAGTCAGGGTCGATCCCAGTCTGGCCCCCCCGCCGCTGGCTGGTGCCGACTCCGCCTTCCCGGAGGCCGCGATGTTCTTGGCGTCCGCATCCATCGCCAGGCGGTCGCGCAGTGAAGACATCCAGGCGGCCAAGTCGGACTCGGCAACCGCCACTTGCGGGCCCGCCGCAGGGGCCGGCAGTGCTGCCTCTGGGCTGGCTGGAGCTCCAACCACTCGGCGCTTGCCGTACTGGTCGCGCATGCCGCCGATGATCGCGGCGTACTCGGCATTCCATCTGGCTGCGGATCCCGGCGCCGCCGCGTCAGCGGGATTCAACCGTCCGTCCACTGTGCGACCTGTTGCGGCAAACGGCTGGGGGTATGGCGACATAAACGCTACGCCGCTGAGCTTCGAGGCCCGGAAGGCGTCGCGCATTCGCGCGGCTTCGGCCGTGCCTACTCCCATGTTCTCGATCTGGTCGGCGGCATTCACCATGCTCACCCCGCGGAGCGACCCGGCGACTAGGTGGTAGACCGCGCCATCGGTTCCCCGGGTGGCACCGTAGCGGTGGACTTCCGTTCCGTGGGCGAGTTGGTTGCTGGTGGAGAGCGCCCCCACAGCGCGATCCAGCCGTATGCGCGCATCGGTCATGGTGCGGGAAGAGAGATCGTCGCCCCACAGCCGCAGGCCGGGCGCAGTCGTAGCGCTGTAGTCCCGCCGCACGCCGGCCAGCGCGGTGGCACTGCCGAAGGCGTACGGATCACCCGTCTGCATCGAGAGGAGATAGAGCGGGTCACTCTGGGCCGATCCGGCGCGGAATCCGGAGAGGGCGTCCCCGCCGACCATGCCACGAAAGTCTTCGGCCGCGCTGTAACCGACCGAGCCGCGGAAGCCCCGCCCGGAGGCGGCATCTCCCGTCACCAGCAGATTGCGATTGCGCATGTCGTCCTGCGCCGCGGCCGTGTTTCGACCACCCGATCCGACCCGCAGAGATGCATCGAGCGCCCGATCTCCGCCGGCGTCGAGCGCATTCTGCGCGCCGGCGCCCGGATCAATGACCGGCAGGATCACCCCGAGAATGACCGCGGACCACTTCACTGCAGCCATGAGGCAATTGTACAACTGCACCGTGCCACGCCGCGCAAACTCTCTCATCGGCCAACCCAACCCGGTGGCCATGTTCCTCGCCGTTGGGGTGGTCATCGCCAGTATCGGTCTGGGCATGTGCGGACCGCGTCTGGCACCGCGCACTAGCCTGTCGGGAACTGTGCCCCTTGGCGACCTGCTCGGGGCGATCGCCCGGATGGAACGCGAGTTTCCCGATGACTCTCGGCACACCCCGCTGCGAGATGTCCCGCACTCAAGCTCGACGGAGGACGACTCCCGCTGGCGGAAGGTGACCGATGCTCCACTTCCGGCCCTCGAAGCGCGTGGTTGGCGGCTGGAAGCCTGCCTGAACCTTGTCGGCCAAGCGAGCCCCTGCGTGCTGGCCCTATTCCGCGCCCCCAGCGGCGGCGGCGGCGAACTGCTCTCGGTATGCGCGGCATCCCTCCCCGGGCGCTGGCATGTGTTCGATCGGTTCGGTCGCTCGGGCCCGCTGTTGCCGGATGAACCAATCATGGAGTCCCCCGACTGGCAGGGCACAGTGGATCGGCCGACCCTGGCATGGAGCGACGGTCGCTGCCTCTATCTGGCGCGTGGCAATTCTGTCGAGTCCCTCGACGAAGTTCGACTGTTGCTGGGCGCCCCCTGAGGCGTGGCGCGCCCGAGACAGCAGCGGCTACTACTATCGCCCGCCATGTCTGCTGGCCGAGCCTTCATCACCACACCGATCTACTACGTCAACGACCGACCGCACATCGGCCACACCTACACCACCACGCTGTGCGATGTCTGGGCCCGGGCCACGCGGCTCATGGGTCGCGAGACGTTCTTCCTAACCGGCACCGATGAACACGGCCAGAAGGTGGAGAAGTCGGCCCGCGAGGCTGGAGTTTCACCGCAGAAACTGGCCGACACCAACGCTGCGGAGTTTCGACGGGTGATGGACATGATGGAGTTCTCCCACGATGACTTCATCCGCACCACCGAGCCACGCCACATGACCCAAGTGCAGGCGCTGGTCGGCAAGCTGGCCGAACTCGGGGTTGTCTATCTGGGCGAGTTCGAAGGTTGGTACGACGAGGGGCAGGAGGAGTACCACACCGAAACTCGCGCCCGGGAACTGGACTACAAGAGCCCGGTCAGCGGTCGGCCGCTGGTTCGCTTCAAGGAACAGAACTACTACTTCCGGTTGAGTGCGTTTCAGCAGCGGCTCGAAGAGTTCTATTCGCGGCACCCCGACTTCGTGCAGCCCGAGGGGCGATTCAATGAGGTGAAGGGGCGCCTGCGCGAAGGTCTGCAGGATGTGCCGGTGACGCGCACCAACTTCTCCTGGGGCATTCCGTTCCCGGGTGATCCGAAGCATGTCATCTATGTGTGGATCGATGCGCTCATCAACTATGTAAGCGCGCTCGGACTGGCCAAGAGTGTGAATGGTGCGCAACTGGGCCCCGGTGCCCACCTGCCCGAAGTGCAGGATGCCCCCGCCCCGGCCGCGGCGGAACTGGCGGCGCAGGTGCAGGCGCTCCATCAGTCGCGCGGCGTGCTCTGGCCAGCCGACCTGCATGTGGTGGGCAAGGAGATCCTTTGGTTCCACGCCGTCATCTGGCCAGCGATGCTGATGGCACTGGAACTGGAACCGCCCCGGCAGATCCACGCCCACTCGTTCTGGATTCGTGACGGGCAGAAGATGTCCAAGTCGATGGGGAACTTCCTCGACTTGGCAGCCATCGAGGCATTCATCGCCCGCTATGGTCTGGATGCTTGGCGCTGGTACATGGCCACACAGGGGCCGCTTCAGGCCACTGATGCCGACTTCCGCGCCGCGCACTTCCACGAGGTCTACACCGCAGAGCTGGTGAATCTGGTTGGCAACTGCGCCAGCCGCGTCGGGGCGATGATCGCCAAGTACTGTGATGGCAGGATGCCGGCGGATACTGGCGACGCCAGCCAATGGGTGACGCGCTGCGCCGAGGCGACCGCGCAGTGGCGCCGCGCCATCGAAGCCCTCGATCTCACTGCTGCGGCCCGCGCTGGGCTGGATCTGCTCCGGGCCGTTGACGCCTTCATCCACCAGACTGAACCGTTCAAGTTGGCCAAGGATCCGGCTAACTCGCCACAGGTGCACAGCATCTTGGCGCAATGCGCTCAGTGCGTGCGGGTGGCTGGTTTGCTGCTGGCTCCGTTTTTGCCGACCAAGATGGATGAACTGGCCCGCGGCTTCGGCGAGGCAACTCCGAGCGCCGTCACCGGGCGGGGCTGCTGCGAGGACAACTTCGCAGCGCGCATTGAGTACGGACGCATCGCGGTTGGCACACCGATAGCCAAATTGGCGTTGTTCCCGCGACTGGACGCGCCGAAGGCCGCCTAAGAATTGGCCGTGCGCCCCGGCCCGGAGAGCACCAGCGACGCGCTGCTGGCCAGCGCCCAGGTTGAGCAACCGGTGAAAATGAAATTCACCCCCACCAGAGTGCCGACCGCCCAGGCTGCGGAACCGGGCAGAGTCAGAACGATCAGGGCCCCCAACACCAGCGAGGCTGCCCCGCTGAATGCAGTCCAGCCGGTTGTGGCGAACTGCAGCTGAGCAGGCCAGCCCGACTCCCCGGCCAGCGTCTGAGTCGCCGCCTTCGCGTTCGCTTCGTGCTGCCGGCGAGAGAGATGAAACGCCAGAGCCAGTTGGAACATCCCCTGAATTCCAAACAGGGCGCTGAGGGCGATGGTCAGGTCGACGGCCCCGTCAATCGGGTTCCAGAGAATGAACACGCCGGCCGCCGCCATGGCGCCACCGACCATCACCGTCACAATGAAGTGGCCCCAACTGAAACTCTTCACGCTGAGGAAGCACTGCAGCACGCCGGTCACGATCAGCAACGCCCCGATGATCATCGTCACTTCGATCGTGGCGGCAAACGGAAGGGCGATGGCCAGCAGTCCGGACACGACAAGGACAGCGCCCAAGACCTTCAGCCAAGTGGACCCTCCGTGCACATTGCGGACAATGTCATTGCGGAACCCACTAACCGACACCGAAGCAGTCGTGCTCATGGTTGCCTCCTGTGAGCAGCCTAAACCCACGGAACCGACGAGGCGTTCAGCGGCGGCGACGGACTCCGAAGAAAGCCGCAAGTCCCAACACGGCACAAACCCCGGGGGCGGGGACATTGCGAAAATCAAGGGTTATCGCGTCCAGACTCATGTTCGCTGACAGGCTCCTGATGTCGAGACGCCAGTTAGTGGCCGCGAATCCCAGTCCGCCAGTGTTCCAGCCGAAGGCGACATTCTGAACCGAACCACCTGGGGGCGGCATCGGGCTGTCGTAACGCAGTTCGGTGAAACTGGGCGCAACCGTGGCGCTGTTGCCGAGGTTGTCATTGAAGCTGAGCATCACGCTGCTTGAGTCGAGCAGGGTGCCCGCGGTGGACACATTCAGCACCACTTCGATGGGCGACTGGTAGGCCAGAGTCGAGCCAAACGCCGCGATG
>SYPI01000134.1 GCA_005804005.1 Planctomycetia bacterium | reverse complement strand
CGTTCTGGCAGAGGCCGAAGTTCACCAGATCGGGGCTCGGCAGCAGGGGATCTGCGCAGTTGACGCCGCCCGAAGAGTCTTCGCCGAAGTAACCGGTGAAGTCGACGGCGTTCAGCCACAAGCGACCCTCCTCGGCCTCGGTCGCCAAGGTGATAGTGGTCACGCCCAGTTCGGAGGCAAAGGTACCGGTCTGCGGATTGAAGTTGAGCATCTGACCGTAGCCGCGATTGCCGAAGGCCAGCGCAATGCCGCCCTGCATGGCGGTCATTCCCCAGGCGCCGTTCATTCCTAGCGGGTAGAGGCCCGCGGAGGGAGCCATGTCGGTGTAGATGTAGTTGCCCTCGCCGCCAGCGCCCGCGCCGACGGTTTCGATCTTGGCGAAGTACACCTCGTCATCGGTGGGATCGACGAACGCCTCGAAGGTGACATCGGTGCCATCCTCCGGATCCACATAGTCGACCTGCGCAGTGCCATCGCCGAGGATGGTGACAAAATCGGCGTCGATCGGGGCGATGAACATCGCGCCCTGCGAGAATCCGAGCGGCCGCAACTCGAAACCTTCGCGGAAGAGCAGGGAATTGTCCTCGCACTCATCCGGCATGCCGTTGGAGTTTTCATCCGGGCTCTCCCCGGTGCTGATATCGCAGTTGTCCGGGAAGCCGTTGCCGTTGCAGTCGTTCTGGTTGGGGACATCCGGATCCACCACCACGGTGTCGCAGGAGTCCGGTACACCATTCTGGTCGCAATCGGTCACGAACCCGTCGACCGATTCGATGAAGTCATCTATGAGGTTGTTGTTGCAGTCCTGTGGGTCGCGCAGGCTGCAGCGGAATCTGGCAAACGGGTACTTGGACTGAGAAATGCTGCGGGCGTTGTTGGCCGTGGTCTTGCCGTCATCCTCCAGGCCGGCGTCCGGTGAGGTGATGGCCGGGGAGTTGCCACTGAACATACTGTCGTCTTCCGAGTCGCAGGGGTCCGGTCCGCAGGGTGTGCCCGTCTCGGGCGTCCACATGGCGTCGGTATCCGTTTGATCGATGAGGTCGCAGTCGAAGTCGAACGCTAGGCCCGCGGCTTCTGTCGCGCCCTCTGGCCCCGAGTAATCAGCCCAAGTCCGGTCCGGGTTGGAGAACCCCGGGAGGCGCTGCGCCCCACCGTCGTAGGCCATGATTGTGCGGTAGCCGCCGCCGCCCTGTTCCCCGGTCGGCGGGTAGCCAAAGGAATCTGGGAACAGCGCCCCCTGCGCCTCACCGGCGTTGTCATGATCGTGATGGCAGCCGAGGTTGTGGCCGAGTTCGTGGGCCGGAACCAAACTCGCCACGGAGAGCACATCGATGAGGAAGTACGGACCCACGCCAGCCGTGGCCGCCACATCGCCGAACTGCATCAGGGTCACTTCGCCCTCGTTGGCACCACCAGCGCCGCTGACGCTGTCTAGGATCGGGAAGGGGTTGGCGGCCAGATCGAGTGCCGGGTCGGCATTCGGACCAGCCGGTGCCACCCCGGACTGCGCCAGAGTGATCGCGTCGCGCATGACGTAGGCCAGACCAGCGAAGCCAGCACCCTCATCCTGATAGCCCTTGCCCACCATCATCACTGCGTCGGCCCCGAGGGCGTCGCGCCAGCCGTGGATGTAATCCATGTAGCCGTCGATCGGGTCAGACAGTCGGCCCAAGTCGAGTTGCCAGCCTGTAGAGTCATATGGCTCCTCCTGGCCGAAGAAGCCGTCGAGAACCAGCACTGCGGCTAGATGCACTCGCGGCAAGTAGACATCGCTCTCGGCCGGGGCGCCAAGTGCCAAGCTGAGATGCGCGGACTTCGACTCAGCGTTATCTCCGCAACTCGTGGGACCGAGGTCGCACACGGGCGGCAGACCCAAGCCGGCATCGGGGTCGGCCACATTCAGTGGGGGGGTGGTCGGATCGCCATCATCAGCGCCATAGCCGCACTGATTGATCTGCTGATTGTTCTGGTCCCGCCCGTTGAACTGTTCAATAGACTGGACCGCCGAGTTCTTCATGGCCCGGTTGATGAGTGTGACTGCCAGCAGCGACTCGGTCTCATAGTCGCGCCCCAATTCGTTGAGATGGGCGACGGCATCAACGGACCAGACCACCATGATGTCGATCACTGAGCCGCCATCGCGGTCGAGGCCGGCCGGCGTGCCGAAAGGAGTCACTCCCGGCGGGCACAGTGCCGATCCAGCCAGACCACCGTCAGCCGCTGCCGCTGCCGCCGGGGCGTGTTTGGGGTCCAAGCGCCCAACCCCGCACTCCATCCCAGCTGGCATCGCGGCCAGCGGAATCAGTCGTCCACCACGGGGTGCTGGAGTCATGTTGAAGAGTTCGCCATCCATCGCGTGGAAGTAACCAGCGAGGTGCGGGCCACTGGCCACGATTACAGCGTAGAGCAGGCCGGTCGCTTCGCCCTCGAAGTACCACTGCCGCATTCCGGGCCCGGAAAAGGCGCGCTCATGGAGCTGCATTTGCATCCACTGCCCGTCTGGGCGGGCCAGCGTCACGGTGTCACCCTTGCGCAGCTTGTCCAGTGCGGAGATGGTCAGCAGGGGATTTCCCTGCTCCGGCCGTTCCGCGCTTAGGTCGAGCGCGCTCGGGCCGATCGGTGCCAGACGCGGAGCCCGAGTTGAGGTGGGTCGAGAAGTCTTGGGCGCGATAGAGGTTCGCGACGAGCCCGCCGACAGATCGGCGGCGGGCTTCGCGACCAACTCGTGGGTCAACGCGGCTGAGAGAGAAAGCGCCATGGCAGCAATAGCTGCAGCGGGGCAAGAGTGCATCGGTTATCTCCGTGAAGTGGCGATCGCGTCAGAAGTGTACGCGTAAGTTGCACGATTCGGATGCATCGCCCAGCACACCGACCGCTGCGCTCACCGTAACCCCACTTCGGGGTCTGTCAAGGCAGACTGCCCTAGGAAGCGTCTGCCGTCGATTTCACCCGCCGCAGGGGTCGGGGACCGGGATCAGCGGGTTGTTGTAGGCCAGATCCAGCAGGTCATGCCAAACACCGTACTGACCGATTCCCCCGCCGAACCCGATGGTGACGAACCGGGCCCGGAGAATCCCGGATCCGCTGGAAACATCGAGATAGTCGCTGGCTTCCTGGCAAGCCGCCAAGGGGAAGTCGAGCGCCTGATCGGCGCCGCTGTTGATCATGTCGAAGCCTAGGAAGTCCCACCGGTTGAGTGCGGCGTTGTACAGGAACACCAGCAGCATCGTCTGTCCCGAACTGGTGGTGCGCGACTCCACGAAAACACCGACATTGTCGAGCGACTCAGAACTGGTCATATCGGTCGGCTGGGTCACCTGTACGTCAGTGACGCGATTGCTCGGCGGGTACATGAGGGCCGGACCGAAGCCGTTGGAGGATTGGCCAGGTGACGGACGCTGAGTCCGCACCTTGAAGTACTTCTGGTCGGCGCGCTGGATCGAGAAGGCGTTCCCGCTGACGAGTTTGCCGGTGATGATTTCCGGGGTGGAGCCATTGGCGGAAAAGTAGTCTCCGGTGATGACGGCGTGGGCCGATTCGGCGGCGTTGCTATGACCGTTGATCAGGTTCCCGGTTGGGGGCCCTGGCAGGGTGTCACCGACGGCGGGAATGCCCCCTGGACTGGAGATTTGATCCTCTGGCACACCGCACTGCGGGAAGACATGGTTGGCGAGCACGCTCTCTACTGCATCGGGCGGGATGCCGAGTTCCTCGTACACCTGCTTGGCAATGCCCTGCATGCAGGCGGCTAGGCCGCCGACCAGCGCGCATGAGGCGCTGGTGCCATCGAAGCGGGCCGTGTAGGTGCGGAGGTGATTGATTTCCGCCGGGCTGATCACCGCGGGGTTCTCACCGAGGAAGAGATCGCCGTATCCAAGGGTGCAGACTCCGCTTCCCCAAGCGGCGCAGGTGACACCCGCGCCGGATGTGTCGTCGTATTCGCCGAAGTTGCTCATTCCGGTGCGGCAGTAGCGACCGCCAGCCGGGGATGGAAGTGGGCTCCCCGGTGAGGGGGAGGCATCCACTAGGAAGCCGGGCCAGCAGCCACCGGTGACAATCACCGCGCCACTGTCACCTTCGGCATCTCCCACTTGATCGGCGGCGTTTCCAGCGGGAATGATGGTGGTCACGCCAGCGGCGATGCCCACGCCGAGGATGGTTCCGTACAGTTCGCTGGTATTGAGCGGCTGCTGGTCGGCACCGAGGCCGTCTGGCTCCGAGCTGTTGCGGGTGAGTGGGATCACCAGAATGTTGGCTGGCGACAGGTCGTTGGGTTCCTCGTTGGAGAGTTCGACGATGGCGTTGGTGATCGCCGTCTGCAACCGGTAGAGGTCGGTCTCAGTCTGCGCTGGGAAGAACATCGCCTCCGCGCGGTAGGCCGTTCCCAGTATGCCGAAGTCATTGTCCTGCCCGAAGAGCAGCCCGAGGATGGCAGTGCCGTGCTCGGCGTCATCGCCGAGAAGCATGTCGCCGACATCCGGCTCGAGCGTCACGACCGGATCGCCAGCGCTGTCGAGCAGGTCCTCGTGATTAAGGAACGCGGCGATGTCGACCACCGCGATCTCGGTACCGAACCCGTCGGTGTAGTTCAACCCCAATGGGTCGAAACTCTGGGCGATCGCGCGCACTGCATCCATGTCGAGGCCGCCGCCGCGATAGCGCACCACATCCAAGAAGGTCTGCCACGGACCGGGCGGAGTCGGCGGCGGCGGATTGGGGCCGCTGTAAGGATCTTGGAATCGGACCGCGGAATTCCAGACGGCCAAGGCCACGCTGCCTGGCGCGGCAGTCGGCGGTGGAACTGGATCAAGCATCGCGGCGGTGAACAGCGGCGAAACGGCTTGCGTGTACGGATCAGTCGGAGTTCCACTGCCGCCCGTTGCGGGCGCGGCATAGAAGACCGTCTGGTAGCAGTCATCCTGCTGCAAGGCCAGATCCGCGCAGGAAAGATCCCAGGTCACAGTGCAGCAGTTGGGGTCGCTGAAGCAGACCGTCCGGCAGCAAGGGGCCAGATCGCAGCCCGCCAGCGGGTGCTGCTGGAAGCAGTGGCCGTTGTAGATCACCGCTTCTTCGTAGTACGGACCGGGCTGGATGAACGGGTCTTCAAACGGCTGCAGGCAGGTGTCGTAAGAGGTGCCGCCAGGGGTGCCGAAGGCGCTGGGGAAGCAGAGCATCTTCGACAGTGCAACGCAGATTTCATCCCAGCCCGTCTGGTTACAAGTGGGGCGGATGCCCTCAACCAGCGCGCAGCAGGCGCCATCGCTGCAGTAGATGGATCCCTCGTGCTCGATGTTGCAGGCAATGCACGCCGAGTCGCCGCAGGCGTCACAGCCGGTGGCGCAGGGGCCATCGTCAATCTGCAGATTTTGGGCCAT
>SYPI01000133.1 GCA_005804005.1 Planctomycetia bacterium | reverse complement strand
GGCTGAAGTCTTGCGAATCTGGGTGTTGTCGCTGGGGGTACTCAGGCTGCGGTCGAACCCACCGGCCCGCCAAGGCATCTCGGCGGACGACGCATGCTCGATGGTCGCCTCGTAGAACCGCCGCCGAAATGGGAACGTCACTTGAGTGACTGGCGCTGCTCCCGGGAGAGCCGGCGCACTTGGCGGGCCCTTCAGGTGCGGGGAGCGTGAGAATGGCGGCCCATCGCCCCCTGAGGGGGCCGCCCGGAACACAAAGATCGCCACCTGTATGCGGCCACCAAAGCGCCGGAACATGCAGTCCCAGTAGTAGAGCGGCGCTCCTTCGCTGGAACGCGCTGCCGGATCAGCCTCTGGGGCCATCGGCCAGCTGCGCTCCCGCTGGGTGATGATCGCCAGCGGCACCCGCCCCGATGGATCCTGCGAACCTGATGCGACTCCGGTGCTTGAGACATCGTTGTCCCAGTCGTAGAGCCGTCGACTGTACGGAATGCCCCACAGAGTGGTCGGCCCTCCGGTTGATGGGCCAACTCCGCCGGGGAACTCTGACGCCAGCCGGGCCGCCGAGTACCAGCCGGAGTCTGGAAGCGTGAGGGCCCGCTTGGTGAAGTAGTGGCTGAAGATGTCGATGGCTCCGGTCTCGTCGACGCCGTCGGCCCAGGGGTTGGCCGCGCTGTCAAGGTCGTCGTAAATCACACCGGGCCGTTTCCAGCCCCAGTCGCCAGGAAGGTTCGGCCGAGTCGGCCAAGGCAACCCCAGTCCAGCGCCAGTGGCATTGGTGTCCGAGCGGCCAGAGGAGCGATCGGCGTCGCCCAGTTCAGTGAACTCCTCCATCATCCCGAAGTCCTCGGGATGAACCTTGGACCGGATTATGGACAGGGCCTGCTCGGCGACGATCGGTCCGTAGACATCGTCAGAGGCGCTGCGCTGAATCAGCATCCCGGATGGAAGTAGCGCGGAAATGCTGATGAGGCCGATGCCCAACACCAGCACGGCGACGAGCATCTCCGCCAGCGAGAATCCGCGAGACTCACTGGCTCGGCGGGTCATCGTTCCACCAACTGTGCCACGCCCGTGTAGCGGTTGAACTCGATACGGTTGCCGTTCTGGGTGATGAACTCAGACTGATCGGCGCGCATCCTGTCTTCTGGGGCGCCAATTCCACGCCACTGCGATTCGTCGTACTGCTCCCGGCAGTCAGCATCACTGAAGACCACCAGCGACTGGGCATACTGGATCGACGGCTCGTCGTCCACCTCGTCGTAGACGAAGAAGCGGGCCCCATCAGAAGTGGTGCCGACATCTTGCTCGAAGTTGGTGTCGCCGAAGGGTCGGTCCCAGTCGACATAGGCGCTGGCGTAGCCGGCGTTGGCGGTCGGCGCCGCTGGATTGCGGGTAGCCAATGTGCCATCGGCGGCAAAGAGGATCCCGAACATGCGCCCCCGCTCCATCACTCCGGACAGCGTGTTGGAGAACTCTGGCTGGGTGATGTAGCGGCCGGCCTGGGCGAAGTCCGAACGCGGCGCCGCCACCTTGATGCCAGCAGGAAGTTCAATCGATTCCAGCGTTGGCGACGGCAGGTACGGCTCGTTCACCACATCCAACCCGCCCCCGGCGGCTCCGGCGATCACCCGGAACCTCCCAGTCCACTCCGCGGCCGTCGCGTAGGTGACCTGCCGCGAATCGGCCAGCGGCCAGGCGCGGAACACCACCAGCACGCAACGGTTCTTGCGAATCGCCTCGGCCCGGGCGTTACCGAGGAAGGTCATGATCTGGTTGGTGGCACCGGCCAGTTTCACATCCTCGCTCACCGACTTGACGGCCATGGCCGAAAGCACCGCCAGCACGGCCATGATGCCCATGACCACCAGCAGTTCAGTGAGAGTGAAGGCGCGACGACAACGCATCAGCGCGGCCCTCCGTAGGAAAAGATGTTGTCGGCCACCTTGGGATCATTGGCTTCGGTCATTCCCACCGGGTTGCCGGGGGTGAAGAACTGGCCATCGGGTCCGGAAGAGATGAAGCGCATGCGCCGCGCCTTACACACTCCGCCGAAGCCGCGGGGGATTAGTTCGTCGGAAGTGCGGATGGTGCCGTCTTCGTCGTAGGCCGTCCCCGGGAGGTCGTAGCGGTCTCGCGGACGGCCCGGATTGGCCACGGCGATGCGCTGTCCCCACGGATCCACTATGTCGCGGGCTTCCGTGATGGGCACCGGGTATGTGAATCCCGGCCCGGGCCACTGACCGACGGCGTTGCCCGGAGGTAGACGGCGGATCAACTCGGGGGGGATACGCGCCAGCAGTTCGCGGCTGGCCGGGCTTTTCTGCAGAAGGTCCAGAATCGGCACGATCATGTAGGCGCCGCCACTGACCTCCTTGATGTCGTAGGTTGCAGTTCCCGACTCGAGACCGATGGTTAGCTGGCGACCGTTACTGGCCTCCCACTCGCGCACCGCCGCATCCAGTATGGAGAGGGTGTCGGCCATTTTCTGCCGCTCAGTGCGGGCCAGCAGCGCCGTTGACACCGACAGCGCCAGCGCGGCCAGTAGCAGGATGATGCCCACCACGATCACCAGTTCCATCAGGGTGAAGGCGCGCCGAGTCATGGCCCGATCTCCACGATGTTGTCGGCGTTGCGCTCGGCGGCGTCGCGGCGAGCAGTGCGGTTCCAAGCCCGGTCTGGGCCGTAGGAGAGCAGGGCGAAATCACCGGCCCGCAGCCCGCGCGAAGTGCTGACATCGCCGTTAGCGTCTGCCCGGGAGCCATCCACGTCGTCGCTGTTGGAAAACGATGACGGTCGAAGGGCGAAGAACTCGCCCAGATCAAAGGGCGGGGGCTCGACCGGCTGGGAAGGCATCCCCGCCGCGTATGGCCGTCGGTAGTAGCGGATGGGGCTGCCCCAGTAGTCGACCAGCACCTTGGGCAGCGCCTCGAAATTGGGCACTTCATCGGAACCAACCAGGATCGGTTCGCCATTGGCATCGATGCCGGTGACCCCGCGCATCAGGCGGGCTTCCTTCAACTCCAGATACGGACCCAGCGCCTTGCCGCGGACATTTTGGTAGCGCGGCATGTTGACGATTGCCCCGCCAGCCGCTGGGTTGTCGGCATTGTCCGTCGGCAGCGAACGACGGGCGAATGACCCCAGAGCCGACGCCGGATAGCCAGCCATGGCAGTCGGCGCCGGAGCCAAGAGCGCCCCCCAGACTCCGTCGTTGCCGGGATG
>SYPI01000012.1 GCA_005804005.1 Planctomycetia bacterium | reverse complement strand
CCGCACTGCGGCGTTCAGGTCGTCGGCGGTTCGCTTCTCGGCGATGTCATCGAAGTAGATATCGAATGGCTGGAGTGGTCGGCCCAGCCGCGCGCGCAGGAACTCGGCCAGCTCCAGCCGTACTGGGTGGGCTAACAGGGCCTCCAGCAGCCGCTCTACTTCACTTTCCGGGATCTCCCGGGCCAACTCGAACTTGCGAGCAATCGCCGTGGGCTGCTCCGGATAGTGGGGGTCAAACTCGCGAGCCAGGGCGAACTGCTCCAGCCAGCGTTCGCTTCTCACGGCACCCAGCAGTTCGCCGGCCGCCGCGCCCCCAATGGTGTTGCGCTGCGGGTCCCAATCGGCGCCGGGCTCGCCCGACATGATCGCAGTAGGAATCGTGCCGTCGATGTGGCGGGCCAGCACCCAGGAGAGAGCCGCTTGCTTGCTGACGCCGTCAGGGTCCGAGTAGCCGGCCTTGATCTCCTCGCGGACCAGCCAATGGGCGATGAGTTTGCGATCGCTCTCGAACCAGCGGCGGCCCTGGGCATCGACCATGCGTCCGACCGGAATGTGAAAGTTGGCCACCCATTGCTGGCAGCGGTGGCCGACATCGCGGGCCCGATCATTCAGCGCCGCCGGAATGCGCGGCCCAAATGCCTGAGCGATGCGCGCCGCAGCCCACTCCTCGCTCTTCCAGTTGCCGCCCTCGGCCAACATCCCGGCCAGTCTGGGGCGTGGAAAGTTGAGCAGGGCGATGAAGGCGATCTTCTGTCGGTAAGACTGCTCCGCCAGATCGGGGGCCGGATCAAAGGTGGCCAGCAGGTCATCAACAATCGGGAAGTCATCGCCGCGCAGGTCGCTCCAGCGGCGCAGGTTGCGGCGCATCTCATACAGGTGGCCGTTGATTTGCAGCAGCGCCTCCTCCAGCCGGGCCAGCAGGCGAGAGCGGCCCGCGTCATCCGGGACAAAGTGTCGCTGGCAGAAAGCGGCCATGGCCGCGGCATCTCCGTCGTCGGCGGTCCAGCGCGCCGCTACTTGGTCGACTCCTGTTCGGGCCCGGACTTCCACCGCCGCACCGTGCGCGGCGACAAGCGCATCAATGATCTGCTGCATCGATTCATCGTAGAGGCATCGCTAGACTCACACCATGTCGGAACTGAGGCGGGCGGCTGCGACCGCGCTATTGCTGATGGTCTCGGGGTGCGAGACTCCGCAGTACGAGGCCAATTTCTCGCGAATTCAGGCTGGCATGACTCAGGCCGACGTCGAGGCGCTGCTGGGCAAGCCATCGAGCACCTTCGTCGAGCGCCGAGAGGATGGCCAGGCCGTGGTGCCGCAGACCCGCTGGCAGTATGGCGACAACCTCTCGACCCTGGCTACGGGCGCGGTCTACCCCGGCGGCGCACCGGCGCGAGTGTGGGTGGTCTACTTCAATGTCGCGGGCAAGGTGGACTCCACTCGCGCGCCCGACTGGGCGCGCCAGGGCATGGAAGTGGACACAGACGCGGGCCCGGACGCAGGCACTTGGCGACTCCACGGCGTCGAAGGGATGGTGGAAGGGCCTTGAAGCCCTCGCTGGTTCGCCGGTCATTGAGCATCGCCGCGCTGTTCACGCTGAGCCCGGTCGCGCTGGCTCAGGATGAGGGCTGGATGCGTCCCCTCGATGGCAATTCGCTCGAGGCTTGGCATGGTGACGGCATCCACTGGACCCTGACCGACGGTGAGTTGGTTGGCCGTTCCACCGCCGAACTGCCCCTGAAAGCCAGCACCTATCTGGTGTGGCAGGGGGATATGCCCGCCGACTTCGAACTGGAATGCCAGTGGCAGATTCACGGCGGCAACTCGGGCATTCAGTACCGCAGTCAGGTGGTGGATGGCCAGACCGACATGGCTGGTTTCCAGGCCGACATGGACGCCGACAACAGTTACACCGGCGTCCTCTACGAGGGTCTCGGCCGCAGCCTGATGAGCGCACGGGGAGAGAGCGTGGAGTGGAACCCGTCGGGGCGCAAGTTGCTGGCTACTTCTCCAGCGCCCGAACGATTGCGCGCCGCCATCCGCGACGGTGAGTGGAATGAGTACCGCATCGAAGCGCGCGGTACCCGAGTGCGTCACTGGATCAACGGGCTGCTGATGAGCGATGTCACTGACGGCGATGCCAGCCGATTTCGCCGCGATGGGCAGATGGCCATTCAGTTGCACGCTGGCCCGCCGATGGAAGTTCGCTACCGCGACATGAAGGTGCGGGCCATCCGCAGTGCGCCGCCAGCATCGGCCTTGAGTGTGCCGGATGGGTTCGGGGCCGAATTGCTGGTCAGCGCGCAGCCCGGTCAGGGTTCGTGGGTGGCCATGGCACTCGCGCCCGATGGTCGCCTGCTGGTCTCACCGCAGCAGGGACCGCTGATGTGGATCGATTTGCCAGGCGCTGTCGACGGCACGCCGCTGAGTGTTTCGCCCTTGAAACTTCCCGTCGGACTGGCCGAACCCGACGGGCCGATCGGCTCCTCGCAGGGGCTTTGCTTCGCCCATGACGCACTCTTTGTGAGTTGCCCTCACGAAGTGCAAGGCGGTGGGGGACTGTGGCGATTGCGCGACACGGATGGCGATGGTGTCTGGGAAGACGCTGAGCGAATCTTCGAGTATGGCGACGGCGGCGAGCATGGCCCGCACGCTGTGATCGCCGGACCCGATGGGTTTCTATATGTGGTGCTGGGAAATCATGTCGCCGTGCCGCGGGCGGTCACTGGGGCTGGTTCTCCGATCGGACCGTGGCACGAGGAGTTGCTCGGCGAGCGTGAGTGGGATCCACGCGGGCATGCAGTCGGCATCACCGCCCCCGGTGGGGTGATTCTGCGAATGGATCCTGATGGCCAGCAGGCTGAAATCTTCGCCTGCGGAATGCGCAACGCCTACGACATGGCGTTCAACGAGCAGGGAGAGCTGTTCACCTACGACTCAGACATGGAATGGGACATTGGCGCGCCGTGGTATCGCTTCCCCAAAGTGCTGCATCTGACTCGCGGCGCAGACTTCGGCTGGCGCAGCGGCAGCGCCAATCCGCCCTCATGGTTCGCTGACATCCGCCCCATGATTTGCGACACCGACTTTTCCTCGCCGACCGGAATGGCTAGCGGGCACGAGACCAACTTCCCCGAGCCGTGGCGATCCATGATCTTTATCGGCGACTGGTCATACGGCCGGATTCTGGCCGTGGAACTGGAGAGCGACGGGGCGAGTTTCAAGGGGGCTTGGAAACCGTTCATCACCGGCCGCCCGATGCCAGTGGCCGACTTCTGCGTCGGTAGTGATGGTGCCATGCTGGTGCTCACCGGCGGGCGGGGAGTGCAGAGCGGCGTGTATCGCGTCGCCTGGACCGGGTCGGCACCGGCGCCCTTGAACGCTGGTCCTGATCCCTCCAAGCCGCCGCGGGAACGCCGCCGCAAACTCGAATCGTTGATGCGACCACTCGAACCCGACGAGTTCGAGTCGCTGTTCCCGGCGATGCTGGGCGAAATGGGCGACGATGATCCGGCCATTCGCTTCGCGGCGCGTCTGGCTCTGGAGCACCAGCCAATCGGGCAGTGGCGTTCGACTTTGCTGGCGGAGGAGCGGCCCCGCGCGCGCATCGAGGCGGCCTTGGCATTAGCCCGCTGCGGCGATGATGCCGATGCTGTGGCGGCGGTGGCGTTGGTCGCGCCGTTGCTAACCACACCGCCGGATTCCGCGGGAGACGAAGCAGCTCAGCTGGCCGCCTTGCGAACCATCAGCGTGGCGCTGGCCCGGCATCCGCAGGCCGCTGGTCCAATCTGGGAAATCGCCCTGGCGCCAGTCATGGCCTGCTACCCGGCACAAGAATGGAAGTGTGATCGGCTGGCCTCAGAACTGCTGGCCCAATCCGGTTCGGAGTCTTTCGTTGAACTCACCATGAGCGCCCTCGAGGCGACCCGCGACCGCGCCGAGCGGATGTGGTTCGCCTTCATCCTGCGCAATGTCAAGGTGGGCTGGAACGAGAGCCTGTGCCGCCGCTACTTCACTGCCCTCGACGGACTGAGCGCGCAGGGGGGTGGATTCAGTTTGGAGGGATTCCTCCGGGTGATCCGGGCCGACGCGCTGCAGGCTTTCGGTGCCAAGTGTGGAGATGCCAGTACGCCGCTGCCGATCGCCGAGCCGGCTGCTGCGAGGGCAGTGCTGGCAACCGTGCGACCGCCGGTGCACAACTGGACGGTGGCTGACCTGGCTGACAATGCGGATGCCGATTGGAACAGCAGTGCGCCGCGGGGCGACGCCGCGCGCGGCCGACAGGTGTTCATGGAAGCATCTTGTGCACTATGCCACCGGGTCGGCGGCGACGGCGCCACCACCGGGCCCGACCTCACCGGCGCTGGCGGACGCTATGCAGCAACCGATCTGCTCGATGCGATCCTCAACCCCAGTGGCGTGGTCAGCGACCAGTGGCAGGACAGCCTGATTGAATTGACCGATGGCGGAATCGTGGTCGGGCGCATCGTCTCCGATGACGGGACCACGATGACCGTGGCCACCAACCCACTCGGCCCGGAGCGCGAGTCAATCTCTCGGGCGACTGTGGCCAAGATTGAACCGCTGCCAACTTCCAGCATGCCCCCGGGCCTGCTCGACACCCGCTCGGAGCAGGAGATTCTCGACCTGCTGGCCTACTTGCGCAGCGCGCGCCGCTGAAACTCAGGCTGCCGCCAGCTCAACTGCCTTCTTGCGGGCGTCGTCAAGCGTGCCGACATACATGAACGCACCTTCAGGCAGATCGTCGCCCTCGCCATTGCAGAGGCGCTCGAAACTGTCGATGGTGTCCTCCAACTTGGTGGTCACACCTTCCTTGCCGGTGAACTGCTGAGCCACATAGAAGGGCTGCGAGAGGAAGCGCTCGATCTTGCGAGCCCGTGAGACGGTCAGCTTGTCATCCTCGCTCAGTTCATCAACGCCGAGGATGGCGATGATGTCCTGCAGATCCTTGTAGCGCTGCAGAATGCTCTGCACGCGGCGTGAGACGCGGTAGTGGCGCTCACCGACCACCTGCGGATCAAGGATGCGGCTGGTGGATGCCAGGGGATCGACTGCCGGGTAAATGCCCTTCTCGGCGATCTTGCGCTCGAGCACGATGAAGGCGTCCAAGTGGCTGAAGGTGGTGGCCGGAGCCGGGTCGGTCAGATCGTCGGCGGGCACATAGATTGCCTGCACGCTGGTAATCGCGCCAGCCTTGGTGGAAGTGATGCGCTCCTGCATGGCGCCCATCTCGGTGGAGAGGGTCGGTTGGTAGCCCACGGCGCTGGGCATGCGGCCCAAGAGGGCGCTCACCTCAGAGCCGGCCTGAGTGAAGCGGAACACGTTGTCGACAAACAGCAGGGTTTCCTTACCCGACTTATCGCGGAAGTTCTCAGCCATGGTCAGGGCCGACAGACCGACGCGCAGTCGGGCGCCCGGCGGCTCGTTCAT
>SYPI01000132.1 GCA_005804005.1 Planctomycetia bacterium | reverse complement strand
GACATCGCGCTCGGAGTTGGAGGGGACGCCGTCTTCGTCCACATCAAACATGCCGTGGATCAGGAAGCGATAGTGGTAATCGGGGCTGTAAACCGCGTTGGCGATCACATCGCCCTTGCCGACGCTGGCCACGCCGAGCTTAGATGAACCGTGGGGATGAATGCGCACCAGACTCTGGTGTTCACCAACCCGGATCACTTCCACGCTGGCCTTCCCGGGCAGTTGCGCCCCGTTGGAGTCGCGACGGATGTCGCCGGGGGAATCGAAGACCTCAAAGGTCATAGTCGGTCGGATGCGATCCTCGGAACCGAGGGAAATGTAGGCCTGCTTGTGCGAAGGCTCGATCGCCACCACTTCGCCGTCGACCAACTCCGAGGCGTCCTGCGGCTGGTCGCGATAGGCATTGACCGCCCGTCGCAATTCCTCGACCTCGCCGGAGAGGCGGACCCGCGAGGCGGTCAGTTCGTCGACCTGACCCTGCAGCTCGGCTTCGCGACTCAGGGCCTCGCTGCGGATGTCCTTGATGTTGCTGGAATATTGGGCCAGCAGTTCCGCCCGCTCCGCAGCCATCGCTGATTCAGCCTGCACGGACTTGGTCGCCGCGGTGCGCACCTCATCGATGGCCCGATCCCGCTCGGCATCGGCCGCCTCGGCGGCGCGCTGCATGCTCTGCACTCGGGCCTCGAAGTCCTTCAGTTGAGAGTTCAGTTCGGTGGCGGTTGACTCGGCGGCGGTGCGCTCTCGCCGGGCGGCGTCAAGGGCCGCGCTGGCGGTCTCGGTGTCCTTCAGCCCCAACATCGTGCGGGCAGTCTCCGCGGTGGCGTTCTCGTCGCCGGCTGCCAGCGAGGCCAACGCCGCCATGGCGGACTGCTTGTCGTTCAGCGATTGGCGAAGGTCGCTGGCACTGCGTTCGGCACCGGCCGAACGGCCCTTCTCAGAGTCCAGTTCCAGAAACAGCCATACGCAGCCGGCAATCGCCAGCACGGCCGCAATCGCGAACACAACCAGGGCAGTCAGGATTCCAGAGCCAGTACGAGCAGCCATCAGATCTCCTTGGGCATCTGCCGAGCACGCCAGTATCTGCCCCAAATGGCCCGCCGTCAATGTCACTTGTCTGACTTGCCTTTGGGGGCCGAAGTGGCCACAATATTCCCCTTCCATTCGACCCTAACTCAACAGGACTCCCAGTGCCAAATACCGAATCCGCCGCCAAACGAATCCGTCAAGACGCTGATCGCGCTGCCCGCAACCGTTGGCGTCGCGGGAAGATCAAGACGCAGGTCAAGGCCTTCCTTGACGCTGTCCACACCGGCAACCCAAAGACTGCCGAGGCGGAGTTCCGCAAGGCCGCGGCGATCCTCGACCGGGTGGCCACGACCAGCACCATGCATCGGAACACCGCCGCGCGCAAGAAGAGCCGAATGGCCAAGAAGCTCAACGCACTTTCGAAGAAGTCCTGAGCGTATGGCCGGGCCAGGCCGACCGCGCGTCGGGCGTGCGGCCAGGCCGAACCCGGGGGCGACCGCCGGATATTGGGAGCAGTCGAAGCAACCGCTGGAGATACTCCTGCTGGTGCTCCCGTTGGTGGCGCTCTACGAGACTGGGCTTCTCTGGGCGCTGCGGCTGGAAGGGGGCATCCTCACCAATCGGGCCCACGAGGGATTGCTGCGGATCTTCGATGCTCTGGACATCGACGCCCAGCGCCTGAGTCTTCCGGCACTCAGTCTGCCCGCGCTGGGGCTCCTGTTCGTTCTGCTGTCGTGGCAACTGCTCAGCCGTCGGCCGTGGTCGGTGCAGCTGGGAACGGTCGGACTGATGTTCGTGGAGTCGGCCTGCGCAGCGGTGCCGCTCTTGGTGCTGTCGCAGGTGCTGGCGCGAGCGATGGCGGTGGGTCTGCCCGACGCCGCCAGTCAGGTCGATGCGCTGCCGATGTTTGGCAAGATCGCGGTGGCTATCGGCGCCGGGCTCTACGAAGAGTTCGTCTTCCGCATGGTGCTCATCCTCTTCCTGCACACCCTGTTCGTTGACCTGATGCGTCTGCCGCAGCTGGTCGGGACGATTGCCGCCGTGGCTGTGGCCGCCGTGCTTTTCGCCATTTATCACCCGCTGGCCGATGTCGCCGGACATCTCTCCATGCGGCGGCTGGCGTTCTTCCTCTGTGCCGGGGCATGGTTCGGCACCCTCTATGTGCTGCGTGGATTTGGCATCGCCGTCGGGGCGCACGCCGCCTACGACATTGCGGTGGTGGCCCTGTTGGGCGAATAGGATGAGCGCATGAGTGGCGAACTGGGCGACATCCGCGCGCTCGTTCTTGACGTGGATGGGGTTCTGACCGACGGGAGCATCTGGCTGTCTGATTCCGGTGAGGAGATGAAGCGTTTCTCGGTGCGCGACGGATTGGCGCTGTCACTGTGGGTGCGCAGCGGCCGGGGAGTGGCGCTGGTCACCGGCCGCAGCGGTCTGGCGGTGAGTCACCGGGCGCGCGAACTGGGTATCGCCGTGGTCATCGCTGGCTGCGGCGACAAGGGGGACGGATTCGAGCGGGCAGTGACGGCGCTGAAGTGTG
>SYPI01000131.1 GCA_005804005.1 Planctomycetia bacterium | reverse complement strand
TGACTGGTCGTTGCGACGCAACCGGTCGAGAGCACCAGCCATGCGTTTCGCCAGCGCCTGCTCAACCGGAAGCATGTCGGTGCCGGGAGTGCTGCAGGCGTACCCCACGCTGATGACTTGATCGTCTGAGACTTCGCGGAGTTCTGCTTCGCCCGGGGTCAGCCTTCTCAGAACTAGGTCCGTCCGGATCTTGAGCCCCCGAAGCGCGGGACCAAACTCGCCTCCGTAGCCGATGTCGGCGTACACCCGCCGGACCAGCCGCCGAAAGTTGATCTCCTCAGCGCCTTGGCAGGCCACGCAGCCGTCAATGAAGACGGTATCGCGGTGCAGCGCAACCTCCACCGCCACCAAAGCGCGCTTCTCTCGGCTGTGGGCCTCATCGACGATGGCATCGGCGATGGCATCAGCCAGTTTGTCGGGGTGACCCGGCAGCACGAATTCTGCCGGCCGAAGAGTGGTGAGCAACTCAGTCATGACTGTTCTCCCGCCAGTTCGAGCCAGTGATCCACTAGGTCGCCCAGATCCGAGCGCCGGGAAGTTGAGCCAAGCAGGGCCACCCCGAGGAGGCAGCCTTCCAGCACGCCGCGCGCGCTGGCACTGGGGGCGCCCACAAATCCATCGGTCACCAAGACTGCGCGGCGCACCCGATTCTCCCGCATGTGATGCGCCACACACTCGATGGAAGTGCCCAAAGTGGTCGAACACACGCCGCGGCGCAGGTCGGCGATCGTGACATCGGCAACCCGAGTCGAGAAGAGATGCACTCTGGGATGTACGAAGTGTTCACAGTCGATCGCCGCGCGGTACAGCGAAGAGATGACTCGGCTCATGCTCCCCGAAACATCCAGATAAACATGCACGCGCTCACCGCCGGGGCTGCGCCGCGTGCTCTTGATCTCGTGTCGATACAAGGTCGGGCGCTGCCCTAACCCCGACAGCACCGTAGTTCGTCGGTCGAACTGGGGAATCGGCGACTCGACATGCCGCATCCGCTCGGTGAGTATCGAGTGTCTGGCTGTGCCCCGCGGGCCGGCCACGCTGCGCAGCAGCCGCACCAATTGCGATCGGCGGCCGGGCGGCCGGACCTCCACCCGTAACGACTCAATGAAATGCCCGAGTGTGCACCCGATGTTCGTGAGGGTGGGCAGCGGCCAACCGCACACGATCTCGCGAAGCTGCTGAAGTAGTTCGGCAGACCTAATCTCAAGATCGCCGTCGCTGGATGAGCCCGCGCCAAGTGGGCGGTGGTCTCCTAGCAGCGTCGCTGATTGACACTCAGCCGCGCACGGGGCGAGCGCCTCGCGCAACTCCTGGCAGGTGACCCCCTCGCGCGTGTAGAGGCGCCGGTGCAGCTCTGCCAGGTGGCGCATCTTGGGGGAGGCCAGCGCCTCGGCAGTGGTGCCATCAGTGAATGGATGCCAACCGGGAGGCGGACGGAGGAGGCAGGCTGGAAACTTGGCGTGGTCGTAGAAATCCACGAACAGGGCTCGGGAGGCCCGCTCCCGGATTAGCCCACACAGCATGCTGTTGATGACCGCGTCGAAGACCAGATTGTCCAGCATCGTGGCCCGGGGGAAAAGCCGGGTGTGGCCAAGGATGATGTGGTGCAGTTCGTGCATCACCAGCATGACCAACTTCTCCGGGGTCTCGGCGTGGCGCGCCACGAACTCAGGATTGATGAGCATCCGCGGCCGCGCTGAGCACTCCACCGCGGCCGTTGGCACGGTGGTGGATTCCACAATTTCAGAGAGCTGCATCAGCGCTGGCAGCCCATACACCGCCGACGGAAAGGCGTTGAGAAGACGATCGGCGATTGACGAGTTGATGATCATTGATTGAAGCTCCATGAGGTTGGGATTAGGAGAGTCACTGGACGGTTCACCCGCGCGCTGACAATCGCTGGGGGCAGGTCACGCAAGAAGACGCTGCCCGCGCAACGACTCAACACATGCAGTTGCAAGCGCGGGTCATCGGTTAGACCGGGGATGGACCTGCCCGTCCCATCTCTCAACACCGCAGCCACCCGAGGCAGGCGCAGCAGTGCCGGGTGAATCTCGTTCGCGGCGGCGCACAGCAGGTTGTAGCCATCGTCCCCCGGCGCTGCGGTTATCCCGAATGCGGGGCAGAGGTCCAAGTAGCGGAGGGTCATCACTGGCACCCCCCTGGGCGCAAAGAGCAGGCGGTGGCACTTATCCTCGCTCTCGTGCACAAGCGCCGTGCGAGCTGCGCCCCCCATGTGGAGTATGGTCCCGCCGCGGGGAACGGCCTCGTTCATGAGCTGCGCCCCTTTCGATTTCTGACTGGCCCAGATCGCGGCGCGGCGGGTGGCAACTCGGCGCCAAGGCCAACGATTTCTCGTACTGCTATCCATGACTCGATCGCCGCCTGAGTTTGGCCCGGCGCAGTTATCTGGTCCGCAGTGTGAAGCGCGGGCAACAAGTTGGAGAGGAGCGGGAAATCTTCGGTGCCGCCGCGACTTTCAAGGGCGGTCAGAATCTCGTCCCAGGCTTGGTGCTCCAGACTTCCAGACCGAACCCCACCCTTCACACTCGGGCAACCAGCCACCTGCGCGAAGAGCTGAGCGCACTGCTCGGCCACGCTGGCCATCAGGCTGGCCGCGTGGCCGCGCTCCACTAGCCAGTGCCCAAGCGCTTGGCGGCCGCCCGGAGGCAGGTGCGCCAAGGCATCGGCCACATAGGCCGAGCGTTCCTGCAGTTCCAGTTCCGTCAGGACGGCGGCCCGAACTGCTCTACGCACCGGATCGGGCTCCGAGGCCAGCGCCCGCCGGGGATCGGCCAAATCCAGCCGCACAGTCTTCCACACCGAATCGTGCGCAACCTTCAGGCGAACGGAATGGAAGTCGAGCCCTTGGGCCCGCTGCGGAATGCTTGATCGCACTGCAAGCCAACTTGATTCGACCAAGTCAGCATCGGCCCGCTGCACGAGGCGTGCGGCGTGCACCGCCAAAATGTTGCGGTGGATCATGGCCGCGCGGCGCCCCGACCAGCCCAACTGCAGTTCGGCGGCGTGACGCATGAGTTCACGCACCGCCTCAGCAACCATTGCGCTGGCGTAGCTGCCGAGTAGCGGCAGTTCGCGCTGGATCTCCCTGATGCTCCGGCGCAGCAGGTGCCCCGCGGCGTGGTCGACAGGAAAGTCGTTGCTGGTGATCACGGCATCCTGGTCCTGCGGGGAGAGGCTCCCCCAGACCGGGACGCCCACCACGAATCCGAACCGATCGGCCAGCGCCGGATCGAGGGGCTCGCTGCCGAGGTAATCAGTGCCACTGGAGGCCGGCGCGGCATCGTCGGCCGCGTCCCCGCCGCTTGGCGGATTCATCGCCGCCCAACGGTGGCGCAGTCGCGGCAGCGGCATCCCCTGCACCACCTTTTCATGGATGATCGGGAACAGCCGATTGAGCATGTCGGGGCG
>SYPI01000130.1 GCA_005804005.1 Planctomycetia bacterium | reverse complement strand
CGTGTGGATGGACGCGGCGGAAGTTGCCCGCATCGGCTGGCGCGCTGCGCAGCGCGGGCAGGTGGTCTGCGTCACCGGCTGGGTCAACATTCTGTTCACGGCGCTGGGGCGCATCTTTCCACACTTCCTCATTGATGTACTGGTGTCTGGACGGATGCTGGGTTTCCTCCGGCTCGGAGCGCCAAGCCCCACAGCCCCGCCGCCACGAGCAGGACCAAGGGGATGAATCCGAAGGCGACATCGAACGAGGCGTGATCCTCCAGCCAACCAACAAACGGCACGCTGGGAACATCGCCAAACAAGTGCAGCACGAGAATCGCCAAGGCCATGCCCGTGGCTCGCTCCCGGGCATCCAGCAGGTTGACAAGTTGCGAATTCACCGGGCCCACTGAAGCAACCAACGCCACACTTCCCAATGCCAGCCCGGCCCACACAAGGACGGGATTGTGCGCCAGAATGCTGAGCAGTATGCCGGGAATCGCCAGCAATGTTGACCAGATGCAGGTCAGCAAGAGCCCGTTGGGATTGCGCGCGCGCCACCAGTCGCCCAGGCAACCGCCGCCGATTGAGCCGATGAACCCGGTGGTCACGATCAGCAGACCAAAGGTGGTGGTCGCTTGGCTATTGGACATGCCCTTGCCGTGTTCCAGATAGGACGGCGCCCAGAAACCAAGCGCGCCAAATCCGGCGGTCTGCGCCGCATAGCCGAGCGAGCAAAGCAGGAACGGCGGTCTACGGAGGATGCCCAGCGACTTACGAAAGTCTGGGGCACTCCGCACGGCACCTTTGCGCGGCGCATCGGCCGCGCCACGCCGTGGCTCCGGTAGCCAGACGAACACCAGTGCCAGAATCAGTCCCGGCGCTCCCGCCACCAGCAGCGCCTCGCGCCAACCGGCGTACTGAAGCACCAGTCCGGCGGTGACGAAACCCAGCGCCGCCCCGACCGGAATGGCCGAGTTGAACACCGCCAGAGCGCGCGAACGTTTCTTCTCATCGAAGTGATCCGCCAAGACACTCGGTGCCACAGTGGCGTAGGCCGCTTCACCGACGCCGGTCCAGACGCGGGAGAGAAGCAGCGTCCCGAATCCGCCCGCCAGTGCTCCGGCGGCGGTGGCCACCGACCATAGTGCCACGCCGAATCCAAGCAGCCGCCCGCGGGAGTATCGATCGGCCAGCGCGCCGAAGATCGGCGAGGCGCACATGTACACAATGATGAAGCCCGAGTAGAGCCACCCGGCTTCTGTTGAGGTCAGCCCGAGGCCGCCGTCGGCCGGAGCGTGTTCCAGTTCGGTCACCAGCGCGCTCAACACATAGCGGTCGAGGTAGTTGAGGAGATTGAGCCCGGTCAGGACCAGCAGGGTCATCCAGGCCATGCGCCGCGCCGGACTCTGCGCCGGCTCAGCATGCACCTCACTCACCGGCACAGCCCTGCAAGTTGCTCGGCGAATTGGCCCCTCGGTGGCGCCTGTCCGGTCCACAGGGCGAACTGCCGCTCGGCCTGCGCGGCAAACATCGCCAGTCCTTCGACAACCTTCGCGCCCCGCAGTAGCGACTGCTTGACAAGTGGTGTCAGCCGCGGCGCGTAGACCGAATCGAGCACCACCACCCCATCCAGTGGCGCGTCATCTTCCAATGGGCTCTCATCCGGCGCCGGACCGCCCGCCATTCCCAGCACCGTGCAGTTGACGATGCCCTGGAAACAGGCGCAGTTGGCCGCGTTGGTCCACTCCACCGCCGACACCCGCATCTCACCGTGGGTGCCAGGCCGACCGTTCAGTGCGGCGGCCACCGCCTCGGCTCGCGAGCGGGTGCGGTTGGCGATGCACACCGCCGCGCCAGCCTGCGCCAGCGCAGCCGCTGCCGAACGCCCGGCCCCACCGGCACCCAGCACTAGCGCCCGCACTCCACGCAAGTCATCGCTGGTGCGGCCCAGCATTGGCGCCAGGCAATCGAGCACCGCCGGTGCGTCGGTGTTGTGGGCCCGCAGGGCGCCAGATTCTTCAACCACCAGAGTGTTGGCGGCGCCGCAAATGGTGGTCATCTCATCGAGCGTGCCGCCGTGTTCGCTGACGAATCGCGCCAGATGCTCCTTGTGCGGCGCGGTGACACTGGCTCCGCGGAAGTTGAGCCGTCGTTGCGCAATGAACGAACCAACCGTCGCCTTGAAGTGCTCCCACTCCGGTGGAATCGGCAGCGGCAGGTACACGCCGTCGTGGCCGCTGGATTCAAACGCCGCATTGTGCAACCGTGGAGAGTGCGAGTGCCCCAGCGGCCAGCCGACTACTCCATACACGCTGGTGCACTCGGTGATGCTGCGGAAGCGGTAGTGCTGCAGCAGCTCGGCGAGACCCGGTTGGCCCGGCGCGGTGCCCGGCTCATCATCACCGCGTGCGAAAGTCAGAAAGCCACCGAACTTTCCAGCCAGCACCCGCGAAGGCAGGCCGAACTCGCCCATGCACAAGGCGATGGTGGGCTTGAGACGGTCGGCCAGGATGTCGAACACTTCCAAGTTGTCGCGCAGGCTGCGCCCGCGCCAGGCAATCTTGGCGACGGTGCAGGCCTCGTCGGCCCACATGGCCACGATGGTCTGCAGCAGGTTGGGGGGGCGGGTGGCGAAGTCGTGGCTGGAGAGGATCAACCGCGGTTCGCCAGTGCGGATGGGGCCGGGGTGGTCGACCGCCAGCATCAGTTTCAGGCGCCGATTGGCGCTGGCCCGCATCGACGCGAACTCGAAATCGATGTACGCGGGAGGATGATCGCCACGGCCGACCGCATCGAGCAGCGCCAGCCGCTGAGCCTCGTCGCCCTCGTAGAGCCCGCCTTCATCGTGACTGCGCACAGTCACGATGCAGGGCAGCGGACTCTCGCGGCACAGGCGCAGTGCCGCCTCGGTCCCGCCGGGTTCATCGGCAATCGCGTCGAGCCGCCATTCCACTAGATCGGCGCCGCCATCTCGCGCCCGGGCCGCCCGCGCCAGAGCGTCGGTGACATCCTGCGTACGACCCAGCGCCAGCGAGACGGCAACAAGCGTCACGCGACTCATGCTAGCCCTGCCTCGTAGCATCCGTCCCCCCCGCCAGCCGACCCATGCCAACTGACCCGAACCAGCTATTCGCCGACGCCTACGAGTGGCTCCATGGAAACCTGGCCGGATTCCTGCGCTTTGACGGCGAACGGCTGCCGATGAGGGTTGCCCCGTTGAGTGACGGCCACCTAGCCGCGCCGGTCATGGTGGCCATGCTCACCGCAGCTGATCTGGTACTCGAACTCCCCGATGACGGCGATGACGATCTCCACCTGATGATCAGCCTCGAGCCGTTCGATACCCGCGGCGAAGGCGGGGCCTGGAGTGACCGCTGGCGCGCCTACCACGGCCAGCCCGAGGACGTGAACTGGGCGAGATTGATGATCGATGCCGTGAAGTTCCGCGGCCACTACATCGACGGCACCATGCTCATGCGGGCCAACCCACTGGCTGCCGAGGAGTCGGCACTCTGCCGCCGTGTGAACGCCGAGTTCATGGCCAATCTGGCCCGCTACATGGCGGCCACCACCAATCGCGACGCCGAAGCCCCGGTGCTGGTCGGCGTCGATCCCTGGGGGCTGGATGTGCGCCGCCGTTTCGAGGTGGTGCGGGTCCCGGCACCGAGCCCGTGGAGCGACGCCGCGGCAGTAATGGCCACACTTCAATCGGCTTGAAGGGACGACTCCGGTTCGGGTGCCGTAGGATTCGGAGCGGGCCTGCGGGCCAATAGGAGACGCGCATGGGCATGGGCTCTGACAAGCAGAAATTCGCCGGCAGCCTGAACTCGGCGATGATCGACGACGCTCAGGCCGAGGCGGCTCAGCAAGCCGCCGATCACTTCGGAGAGCCTGGGTTCGACGATATCAACCGGGCCTTCATCAGCCAGCGCTACGAGGGCTACAGCGCGGAAAACCAAGAAGTCTGGCAGACGCTGTTCGACCGGCAGATGGACTACCTCTCCGAGTGCGCCTCGGAGACCTATCTCAGTGGCGCCCGCGCCATCAGGCTGGTGCGCGATCACCTCCCCTACCTTGAGGGACCGAAGTCCATCAACAACTACCTGCGGCAACTCACCGGCTGGCAGAGCCGCGCCGTCCCCGGGTACCTGCCACCACGATCATTCTTCGCCTGTCTGGCGCAACGCGACTT
>SYPI01000129.1 GCA_005804005.1 Planctomycetia bacterium | reverse complement strand
GCCATCGCTGACCTGTTCCAGATTTCCAATCAGGTGACGCTGGGAGTATCCGAATCGGCCCTGCTAGGCGAGTTCCAAGACCGCATTCTCCCCAGCGTTGTGCAGTGGGAGCGGCAGGCGCGCACCGCCGTGGCGCGCACCGACCTGCTGGCGCTGCAGGATCGCACCGCGCGCGGCGTGGCATTGCTGCAGCAGGCGCGCCTGATGCCGCTCGATGAAGGCCTGAAGTTGCTCGGCCGACTGCGGCTGGGAGTGGCCATGGAACTGGCCTCCGGGCTGAGCCTAGGTCAAGTGAATCGGCTGATGCTCTCGATTCATCCCGGGCACCTGTCAGCCAATGCCAATGGTCCGGCGGCCTCTGGTCCGCCCAGTGATGACCGCGCGCACCGGGCGGACTACCTGCGGCTGGCAATCGCCCCGGTGACGCCCCGCTAGAACCAGGTCGTCATCTCTCGCCAGCGGCCAGTGTGTCGGCGTGCCGGGCCAGACGGAAGTCGCGCTCGGTGATTCCGCCAGCGTCGTGCGTGGAGAGCGTCAGGGTGACTCGATTCCAACGGACGAGGATGTCGGGATGATGCTGCTGCTCTTCTGCGGCCAGCGCCACTTGGTTCACAAAGCGCATCGAGGCCAGAAAGTCGGCAAAGGTGAATGTCCGCTTGATCTGATCCCCGGCGCGCTCCCAACCCGAAAGTCCGCTCAGGGCGGCGGCCAGATCCGGCTCGCTCATCGGCTTCATTCCCGGCAGGATATCGGCGCTGTCGTGCTCCTCCTGGGCGCGAACTAGACTTCCTCGCCGTGAGCGCCACCTTCTCCAGCCACACCGATCGCGTCAGCCACCGGGTGGTAGTCATGGCGACATCCGGGCACATCGACGCCGCGACTGAGGCCGCCCGCTCGTTGGCCACCCGATTCGGCATGGACATCGGCGTCGTGGAGTGCAACGAAGGGGCGCCCCCGGCGGCGCACTCGCCGACCGTCGGCAACTGGGCTGGGCCAGCGTTGGCCGCCGCCGAAGCCATGGTCCTCTGGGGAACCCGCAGCCTAGGAGCGCCGCGCACCAATCAAGCGCTCGACGAAGCCGAGCGCCGCCATGTGCCGATCGTGGTGATGGCCGACGATGCCCGCGCTTCACTCGAACCAGTTGGCGTGGTGGTGCTGCCGATCTCGGCTTCGATCGACCAGTTGGCAGGCGTGCTGCGGGGAGTCATCGCCCGCGGGGCCGAAGTGGACCGCCTGCGGGCCCTGCACTCTGATGCCCAGCAGTCATCGGGCGGACTGCGACAGGCCATTGGGGTAATCGAAGACGAACTGCAGTTGGCGGCCAGCGTGCAGCGTGAGTTCATCCCGGCAACTCTGCCTACCCTCGGACCGATCTCCGTGGCCGCACTCTGGCGGCCAGCCAGCTTTGTCTCCGGCGACATCTACAACGCCATCCGCCTCGACGAGCATCACCTCGGGCTGTTCTGCGCCGATGCCGTCGGCCACGGTGTCCCAGCCGCCCTGCTGACTCTGGTGATCAGCCGCAGCCTGCCAACCAAGCAAGTGACCGGCGATTCGTACCGCCTGATTCCCCCGGCCGAAGCTCTGGAACGGGTGAACACCGACCTCTTGATGCGGTCCGGTCGCTCCACACGCTTCGCCACGGCCATCTACGCGGTGATCGATACTCGCAACGGCCAGATGGAGATCTCCAGCGGCGGCCACCCGCCAGCCATTCGTATGCGCCCCGATGGCTCGATGGACTTCTTTGAGGTCAAGGGTGGGCTGCTGGGGGTTTTCGAAGGCGAGAAGTTCAGCGAGGCATCGGCCACGCTGAACCCGGGCGACTGGTTGCTCATCTATACCGACGGATTCGAACAGTCCCTGCCCTCACCGGGCCATGTTCACGGCAACTTGCGCATGCCCAATCGACGCTACCTAGACATGTTCGCTTCGCTGGCCGGGTTCCGCGATCCGCGCACCTTCGTGGATGCGGTGGCGCGGCGCATTGATGCTGAAGCCGATGACGAGCCGCTCCCCGATGATGTCACCTTGCTCTGCGCCCGGGTAGGCGAGTAGTTCCGCGCGCACTCAGCGCTGGCGGTTCGCCAAGGCGCGGTCGACCATTCGGGCCACCAGTTTGGCGAGATAGTCAGCTTCAATGTTCACCCGCGCGCCGCGCTGCAGCGCGCCCAGCCAGGTGCGCCCGATAGTTTCCGGAATGAGCGCCACCTCGAACCAGGCCGTGTTGTCCTGTTCACCGCAGGCCGCCACAGTGAGCGAGACGCCACTCACGCAGACGCTGCCTTGTGGAACCAGCGTGCTGGCAATGGACGCCGGAACTCCAATGCGCAGGCGCGCCGAGTCGGCGGCGCGTTCGGCCTGCAGCACTGAACCGACGCCATCAACATGCCCCTGCACCAGATGACCGCCCAGCGGCGTGGCAGCTGTAACGGCTGCTTCCAGATGAACCTGATCTCCGGCTCTGAGCGCCCCCAGCGTGGTCAGGCTCAGGGTCTGCTCAACCACATCGAAGTTCAGGTCGGTGGCGGCATCGTCAATCAGGGTCAGGCAGACTCCGTCCACAGCGATTGAATCTCCGCGACGCGCCGCAGCATTCCAGCCGTGGGCCTCTAGGCGCACACGCAGCACCCCGTCACGCCGCTCGACGCTGACGACCTTCCCCATGGATTGGACGATGCCAGTGAACATCCGTTACTTCCAGGCGGTCTGAACGACCGAACCCGGATAGTAACGCTCAAGAATCTGCTGCCAGTCTGAACCGCCGACTGCCATGTGCTGAGCGCCGTGTTGGCACATGCCAGCGCCGTGCCCGTAGCCGCGCCCCTCCAAAAACAGCGTGCCGCCAGCGAGCCGCGCGGTGAAGTCACTGGAACTTGGCGTGGGCCCGGTGGCGGCGGCTAGCGCCCAGCGCAGTTGCTCGGCGGTGATCTCCACCGCCGTGCCGCGGGTGTCGCGGATCCGCAAGGCTTCCGGACGCTGACAATCGTTGCGCCGCACCACTTCTATGGAGCGCAGCCGCCCCAGTTTGACCAGATCCGCCCGAGCGTGCTCGCGACCGTACGGGTGCAGCGCGTCCAATGCCTCTTCCACCGGAATGCGCTGGCTCCACTTGCGCCGCGGCGCCGATTCACAGCAGTCAGTACTGCGTTCCTGATGCGCCTGCAGCGGCGGGATGTCGCAGTTCGGATTCGCTGTGACGCAGTCGATGGCATCCGCCGGGCGTCCACCGCAACAGGAGCTGTAGTACGCCGGAACAACTCGTGCTCCCCACACCAGCAGACGACCGCGGGTAGCGGTGGCGGCGGAGCGGCTGCGACTGTGAGTGGTAGTCCCGATCCAGGCCTGCGACGCTTCCCCGGCAACCATGTCGTAGTGACGCCTCGTCTTCCAGAACTCGTGCTCGCATACCGCGAAACTGCGGGCCGCCACCGCCTGAGCGCGGAAGGCCGCCTCGTCCCAGTTTGGGTAGAGCTCGCGGGCCAGCACTCCGGGGAGGTAGGTCTCCAGCCCGACATGCACCACCAGATCCAGTTGCGCCCGGGCGGGGTCAGGTCGCGCCACCACCATCTCGCCCGGCCAGCGCGTCTTGTTCCAAGTGACCTCTCGCGCGGCACCGGAGGGGGCCTGGACCTGCACCTCGGTCGCCCCGGGCCAGCGATGAATTGACTTGCTGCGGGCTCCCTGGGCCACGATGGCCCCGCCTTCGCTCCAGATTGACACCGGCGTCAGCAACCGCTCCTTTCGCGCCCCGACTCCGACCATCAGCCCTCCGGCTGAGTGAGTGAGCACGATCCGATCAGCGGAGGTTGGGAACTCCGCCAAGCGAATCCGCACGATCGGTTCGACCGCCGGTGGAGCCGGGCGTGGTGGTGGTGGCGGCGGCGCCGGAGGCAGTGTGGGGACCGGCGTGGCTCCACCGCCAGCCACAGTCGTGGTGGTTTGCTGCACTGAGGTGGCCCCCGAGCCCTCGCCGGTGACGCAGCCGGACTGCCCCGCTGCCGCGACCGTCAGCAGGATGGACAGGAGTGTTCGGGCAGCGCGCATGGACATCGGCTTCGGCCATAGATCGGCCGCCGACGCACCACAGGCGCAGAATCCCCCGCGCCCAAATCAGTCCATTTTGCGCAGTGACAGGTTTCGGTCCGCCAAGCGAGCCCGGATCTCCTCCAGACTGGTGGCGCCGAAGTTCTTCACGCCCATCAGTTCGGCCTCGGTCACGCTAGCCAGATCACCCACGGTCTGCACATTCAACAGCTGCAACGCCTTGCGGGCGCGTACTGAGAGTTCCAGAGTTGCCACCGGAGATGAGAGGATCTCGTCGCCGGCGATCTCGCGCAGCTCGGCGTATCTCTCTGGTCTCTTGAACATGTAGCCGCCGCCTTCCAGGCCCTGACCCAGACGCAGTCCGCGAGCGGTAAGCATCTGCTTGATCTCGGTCAGGCTGGTCTCGCCGAAGTTCTTGTAGGCCATCAGCTCGTGCTCAGTCACCTTCAGCAGATCCCCCAGCGTGCGGATCTCCATCTTCTTCAGGCAGTTGCGGGCGCGCACCGAAAGCTCGAAATCGGTAACCGGCGTGTCGAGCATGGCATTCTGCCGGGCATCGGCCGCAGCCTCGTCCTCGTCGAACAGCATGTCGCGGCTTCCCGCAGCGTCCTTGAAGAAGAGCCGGGCGCGGCCGTGAGTGGCGTCGCCATCAAGCACCTTCTGCAGACAGCGCTCGGCATGTCCGGTCTCACTGCGGTCCTCGAAGATCACCGCCAAGTTAATCAGGGCATTCACCGGTGGCTGCGGCAGTCGGCAGAGTTGCTCGTACAGCCCGAACGCTTCCTCGTCCTCGCCATGCAGGTCGAGCAGGTACGCCAGGCGGAACACCTGATCCGGCGTTCCGTCAAGCTCAACCGCCTGC
>SYPI01000011.1 GCA_005804005.1 Planctomycetia bacterium | reverse complement strand
TGATTGGCGGTGCCTACTCGGCGCCGGTGTCCGGATCACTGGAGAGGGGATGTGTCGCTGACTTCGCTGGCGTCCGCGGCGAGGACCTCAATGGAGATGGCACGATAAGCGGCGCGGATCTGGGTGAGATGCTGGCGCGCTGGGGGAGTACCGAACCAACCTGCGCCGACATCGACTTCAGCGGGACGGTCGATGGCCGTGACTTGGCGCTGATGCTGGCCGCCTGGCAATGATCCGCGCTGAAGTCCGGGGGCTTAGGCCTGCAGCAGCCAGGTGGATAGCAAGTCGATCGTGGCTTGGAGATCACCCTTATTGATCGTCTCTGTCGCCGTGTGGATGTAGCGCGTTCCGGCCCCCAGAGCGATGCAGCGGGCACCGCGCGCCGCGCGCTGCACAGCCGCCGCGTCCTGGCCACCGCGCGGTAGCACCGCCCGCTGGTGCGGTATGCGGTGGCGGCGGGCCAGCGCGCAGAACTGCTGAAGCAGAGAGTGGTCGCTGATCATCGAGGAGTCCTGAACCATCACCGCGGTTCCATCGCCCTGTTTGGTGACCCGTTGAGTCTCCGGCACGCCGGGAGTGTCGCAAGCCAGGTTGACATCCAGCCCGATTCCGATGTCGGCCCGGGCCACATTGGCGGCCACCGCCGCGCCGCGCAGGCCAACCTCTTCCTGCGTGGTGAAGGCAACCACGATCTCAATGGCGTTTCCACGGCGGGAAGACTGCACGGCGCGCAGCGCCTCGATGGCCACGAAGCAGGCCATGCGGTTGTCGAGCGCTTTGGAGACCACCACCTCGGGCAACTCCACGAATGGTTCGTGCATGACCACGAAATCACCGATTTCGACCTTCTTGCGAACCTCCTTGGGATCCATTCCCAGATCGACGAAGAACTCTTCAGTTCCCGGGACCCGCTGCCGCTCCGCGTCGGTGCTGATGTGGATCGGTTTGCCGCCGGCATTCATCACCCCCACGAAGTCTCCGCCCCGGGCTACCACCAGCACTCGCCGGGCGAAGAGGTTGCGCGGGTCGAATCCGCCCGCGGGGTTGAGCCAGAGGAACCCCTGAGCATCGATGTGCCGCACATAGAACCCGATCTCGTCCATGTGGGCGGCGATCAGTACGCGCGTTGCGGGGCGACCGCGGACCGTGCGGCGCGGCTTGCGGGTGCAAATCAGTGAGCCCAGTGGGTCGGTGGTGACCGAGTCGAACAGTCCGCGGATGCGGCGCTGGACAAGGGCGCGAACGCGTTCCTCACGGCCAGGGACGGCGGGTGTCTCACACAGTTCGTGCAGCAGGGGGATGTCCATTTAGGCAACCCTATCATGGGCCGATGACGCTGGATAACCCGCTCGGCGGGCTCCATGAAACTTGGGTCTGTGCCGAGTCAGATCGGCTGGCGCGACGCTCCGTTGATCGCGGGGATGGTGCGGCGGCGCAGTCACGGACCATGAGCCTGGAGTGGATTGCGATCCCCGATCTTGAGGCTCGGCAGCCGCTGGCCGCCACGGTAGCCAGCTACGGCGCCGTTGAGGCCGAGTACGCCGCTCTCCGGCGCGGCGGCGCGCTGATCGATTGGGCGCAGCGCGGTGTGATTCGAGTACGGGGTTCGGATCGGCGGGCTTTCCTCCAGCGCCTGCTCACGCAGGACATGGCTCGGCTGGCCAGCGGCACTTCGATCCAGGCATTCTTGTTGAATCGGAAGGGGCGCATCGAAGGCGACCTGCTGCTGACTGAGTCTGGGGAGGAAATCGTCGGGGTATTGGCGCTGCCGTGTGCCGAACCAGTGGCTGCGGCGCTGGCCGAGTTCGTCTTCTCCGATGATGTGTCGATCCAGAACACCAGCGAGTCAGATTGCGTCATCGGATTGGCTGGTCCAGCGGCGGGAGTGGTGGCTGCCGGAGTCAGCCCGCCGACCGGTTGCGTTTCACTGCCTGATCCCACCGTGGGAGTGGCCGCCCGCGCGCTGGTGCTCAGTCGGGCCGATGCGCCCGCAGCGTGGTCGGCGCTTCTAAAGAACAGTGAGCCGGGAACCGATGGGGTTCGGCGCAGCAGGCCCGTCGGCTGGCACGCGCTGAATGTTCTGCGCATCGAGGAATCAATCCCCCAGCACCTGATCGATTTCGGACTGGAGAGCCTGCCCAACGAGACTGGACTCATGGACACGCGAGTGAGTTTCTCCAAGGGTTGTTATGTCGGTCAGGAGATAGTCGCCCGGTTGCACAGTCGTGGCCGGCCCAAGCAACTGTTGGTGCGACTGGAATTCACCGCCGAGCAACTGCCCAGTGCTGGTGAGCATGTGCATGCGCTCGTGGCCGGATCGCCTGGAGAGGTGGTCGGGGTGGTCACCAGCAGCGCGCCGAGCCTGCTGGCCGGCGGAGCGCCACTGGCCCTGGCTACGGTGAAGTCCAGTCACGCTCGCGTGTGGACCGAGCTTGCGGTGGCTGCTGAAGGGGCGTTTGTCACAGCCAGAGTTGCCTCGGGGCTTGGCGCCCAGAGTTGATCCTCAGCGCCGACGACGGCGCCCGAAGGCTCCCAGCGCCAGCATGGCGTCGGCTCCCGTAGCCGGGACGCCGACGTTCCACTGACCCTCACCAAACTGGACGGTGGTGGTCCCGGCGACCTTGAAGCCGATGCGGAGCGAGGGGGTGTGCTGGCGGCGCGCACGATCCGGGCGACCTTCCAGGACTGCCCCATGACCGTGGTGGCGATCGGATACCAGCCAGAGTTCCACCGCAGGAACGGGGGACGGGAGTCTCCAAGCATGAGTTCGGTGCCGGATCTGCAACTGCCCGTGGCAGTCGTTCAAGGGTCGGCCATTGAATCCGCGGCGCCGGGAGGTGCCTAGGTGAACGCAGCGAAACCAGCCGCCGGGACCACCGAGCGAACAATGCGCATAGCCCCTCTCCTGACTCCCTGTCCACCGGTCGTCATGAACCCCCGACTCCCGGTCAGCAGCGTGGCGCGCCTCCGGTTCGCGCTACCCAAAAATGACGAGGGCCCGCACTCTCATGCGGGCCCTCGGGGATTGTGAAGAACACTGAGACGGATTCGATCAGGCGCGACGACGGCGCGAGACCAGCGAAGCGATGCCCAGCAGGGCCAAGGCACCCGGGGCCGGCACGCCAGGGAGGGTGTACTCGCCGTTGCCGAAGAGGGCCACTGTGGTGTTGGAAATCTTGAAGCCGATCTTCAGGAACCCACGGTAGTCACTCGCCGAGCCGGACCGAACGACCTGCGCGACCTTGTGAGAGATCGCCATGACGTTCATG
>SYPI01000128.1 GCA_005804005.1 Planctomycetia bacterium | reverse complement strand
GGGCGGGGGTGTTCGCTGGCTATCGCACCATCAAGGTGAAGGTCGGTCGGGTCGATGCCCGTCAGGACATCGCGGCGGTTCAGGCGCTGTTGGCCAATGTGGAGCCAGAGGTGCGCCTGCGTCTGGATGCGAATCGCCGACTTACATTCGACCGAGCCCGGCGTCTAATCAAGGCTCTGGACCGCGAGCGGATCGAGTATTTCGAGGAGCCGCTGACCGATCCGGTGGAGTTGCCCGAACTCTACCGACAGCTCGGAGTGCCCATCGCGGTCGACGAAACGCTCTCGGAGAGCAGTGCCCACGAGGATGTTCTGGGAGCGCCGGGGATCGATGTGCAGGTGGTCAAGCCGTCACTGCTCGGGGATGTAGGTGAACTAGGAAACATCATCACCCGGGGCCGCATCAACAGCATGGACACGGTCATCTCCAGCGCCTTTGAATCCGGCTACACGCTATTCGTGCTCGGTCGCATGGCGCAGATCCTGCCTACTGGCGAACGCGATCACGGTCTAGCTACCACCGGGATCTTCGCCCGCGACATCATTCGCTCTCCGGAGATTCGCGACGGGCAACTGGCGCTGGACGGCCCGATCCCAGTACCCGAACTGGAGTTCACCCCGCTGGAGATGTGAGGGCGGCGCGGAAAGCGGCTGGCCACGGCACGGCGGCCCCGCCCCGCACGCAGGCGTGCACCACGCGAGTGCTGGCCAATTGAATCCCCGTCGGCGAAGAGATCTGGCTGGAAATCACCATGCTGCGCTCCGTCAGTTCCGCCAGCTGAAGGGAGACTCTCAGTTCATCGCCCAGACGCGCCGGGGACTGGTAGTCGGCCTCGGCATGAACGATCGGCATGATGAACGCGCCCGCGGCAATCACCTGCTGCAGCGGTACACCGCGGGATTCCAGCCACGCCTCCCAGGCCTCGTGGGCAACTTCCAACGCGCTGGTGAAGTACCAGATGCCGGCAGCATCGGTGCTCCCCATCCGCAAGCGGGAGTGGTGCACGAATGTTGCCGGGGCTGCCACGGGGAGAATCATAGGGGCGACTCAGTCGGCAGCCGTAGCCTGCCAGCCGTAGGTTTCGTACTGGTGGGCGAATGAACCGTCGGCCTTCAGGTCGATCAGACCGAAGCCCTCGGGCATGCCGCGATGCGGTCCCTTCCACCACGAACCGGAGACGGCGCCATCGCAGATGTAGGTGATGCCATCGAGTTCACAGCGGTCCAGCAGATGAATGTGCCCGGAGAGGCAAAGCTTGACGCCGCCATGCTTGCGGAACAGGGCGTGCAGGTTGGAGCCGTCGGTGTGCATCTCGGCGGCGGGGATCTCGGTGGGCTTCTCGTAGTCGGCGCGCTTGCGCTCGTCCCAGGTGAGCATGGTCAGCGTCAAGATCGGGATGTGCGAAACCACGCAAACCGGCATCGATGCCGGAGTCTGGGCCAGTGTGCGCTGCAGCCAGTCGGCCTGCGCGTCATCGCAGTAGGCGACATAGCTGTCGCCATGAGGCTGGGTGCTGTCAAGACAGATGATCCGCCACGCCCCCAGATCGAAGGCGTGATAGGTGCGCTCCAGTCCGAGTAACTCGGCGGAAAACTTCTTCCCCCAGTCGGCTTCCGACTCGGCCAATCCGCTCTTGCTGCGGTTCCACCCCAGAATGTCGTGATTGCCAACCACATGGCGCATCGGCACGCTGCACTCATCGGCGCAAGTGGTGCGCCACAACTTCTTCAGCACCTCGGCCCGCGGGCGCCCGGCGGCGAAGACATCCATCACCGCGTCGCCGCCATTGAGCACCAGCGTGGCGCCGCGGCTCTGGGCCTGCGCCAACGCGCGGGCCATGCCGGCCTGAGCGTTGAGTTCTGGCTGCACATGTATGTCGGTGAGGTGGGCGAAGCGAACGGAATCCGGCGGCTGCACCGGGGCAGGTGGTATCGACTGCCCCAAGGTCCAGCGCGCGGGCAGCGCCAGCCCAGCGCCAGCGGCCAGCGAGTGTCCGAGAAAGGAACGGCGTCCGGAGCGTTCAGGCATGGTGGTGAGTCTCGTGCGCGCCGCGAATGATGTTGCGGGCCAATTCAAAGACCGACAGCGGCGCGGAGCCCTCGGCCTTGTTGTTCACGATGACCCACGATGCCAGTCCCGCTCCGGTGGCGGCGCGGCAGAAGCGGGCGATCGCGGCGCGGCCGTCCGGATCGGGATCGACTATCCGCGCGAATGGCTCGTAGCGCGCCAGCGCCTCCTCGTAGCCATAGCCACTGTGCAGCATCCATCGCACCACCAGTGCCGGGCCGTCGATCGGGTCGATCAACTTGGCCTGCTCGGGCAACGGCGGCATTGAGGGATGGATGTTGAAGCAGTGGGCCACCCCGGCGTGGTGCAGCGCCTCGCGGTAGGCCGCGCGCAGCAGACGCCGATCGCGCACCTCGACCGCGTACAGCGGCCCGCGCGGCAGTGCCCCCAAGAACCGGGCCAGATCGCCGATGAACTCATCGGCGTCGCGATCCCTTCGAATCCCCTGCGGAGTGAACTGGAAGACGATCGGGCCAGCCTTCGACCCAAGTCCCTCCACGCACGGGCCGATCACCTGATCACTGGCGTAGTGGGCGTCGAGCCAGCGGCTGGCGACATCGCCGCCGTCGCGACGGGTGATTGCCTCGTGGGCCTTGACCAGGAATCGGAACTCATCGCCCACCTGCCGAGCCAGTCGGGCGAACTCCGATGCCGGAGCAGGTCGGTAGAAGGTCTTGTCGATGCCAACTGTGCGCAGCATGGGGTGCTGGGCGTACGCCGCCAGCCCCTCCCGTGCCAGACTGGTCATGGTGGGCTGATTGGCAAAGACATGTCCTTGCCAACCTGGGAAACTCCAGGAGCTCGTGCCCAGACGGATGGACCGCGGCAACTCGCGAGCCAGAGTCACCATGTCCGGCGTGACTGTCGCCGGGCGCGGCAGGTCTGGGTCCTCGGCGCTGCTCGCTCCGGCATGAGTCAACCCCCCGGTGTTGGAAGCAGTCTCGATCTCGCCCCGGGTCGTGCGCCGTCTACGCGGATGGTCATCGGCTGCCCGCGGTGACTCGCCCGCATCAGCACCCGGTCGCCTGTCGGGTTCGTCTGAGCCGAACAGCAACGGCTGATCGTCGTCATGTCGGCGCCGAGGCATGGCAACATCATTGCGCTTTCCACCGAGCGAGACGGCACAAGCCGCCAATGTCGAGGCAGTTCAGCGTTTTTTCGCTCAAAACTCCCCGCCATCGACCAATAACGCGATTGTCGTATGACAACTGCAATGCAGGACATCAGCCCATTCGCCGCAGCGCACTTCGATTACCATCCCAACAAGCGTTTGGCACTGCGCCGAACGCATTCGCACTCGAGCTCAGCGACCGCGCCTCTCCTCTGGAACAGGTTCAGGCTCAACGAATTCGCTGCCCGCTCCAGATTTGGAAAGGCTCAATCGTGAAGATCTACGTAGGCAATCTCAGTTACAACACCGGTGAGGATGGACTCCG
>SYPI01000127.1 GCA_005804005.1 Planctomycetia bacterium | reverse complement strand
CCCGGCGGCCAGACCTTCGGCCTGCGTGTGCAGATCCCAGACGATGCAGAGGATGTTGCCGTTGGGCATCGGGCAGACATCGTGGTGCTGCCACATGGTGCTGGTGGCCAGAACCAGCGTGTTCTCAACCGCCCCGGCGGCATTGAACACCTGAACTCGACCGCCCTTGCCCCCGCCATTGAACGAACCGCCCGGGTACACCGAAGGCCGCACCAGTCGGCCGTCCGGGAAAAAGTAGGCCACGCTGGCGCCAACGCCGGTTCCCGCCCAACTGTCGGTAACCGCGCCTGCGGTGTCGTAGGCGGTGGTGGTAGTTGCGTCGAGCCGACTGACTAGGTCCCACTCCACTTCGGGCGGACAATCGCCCCATCCGCTGAGGAGCGCGGCCAAGTCGGATCCGTCGGTTGTGCCGTCTCCGGTGACATCTCCGGCCGCCCCACCCCAGCCGGAAAGCATCAGCGCCAGATCGCCGCCATCGACGGCTCCGCTGGCGTTCAGGTCGCTGGGACACTCGGCCGTGACTCCGCGGGCAGCTCCGAGCGCGGCCAACGCACTTGCGGCGAGCAAACAGATTCTGGACGACTTGGACTTCATTTCAGATTGCTCGGGAGACTGAATTCTGTTGTCTGAGCACTAGTCTGAGGGACAACTTGCGTGGACAATCTCCGGCAACAGGATTCACCATGGCCGATCCCAGTCAACCCTGCACTTCTCCGTTTGATGCCGCGGCCGCTGCCCACCTGCTCTCCCGGGCTGGTTTCGGCGGGACGCCACAGCAGTGCCGCGCGCTGGCGGCCATGGGCCGAAAGCGGGCCATCGAACTGCTGGTCGACTTCGAATCGGTCGAGGGCGAGTCCACACCCGAGGGTTTGTTCCGCAGCGACATCCGCCGCCCGGCCACCGCTGAGGAACGGCGCTTCGTCGAGGATGCCCGACGCTCGCAGGATGAAGCGGCGCTGGAACGAATCCAGCAGGAGCGCAATCGCCGTGACTCTGAGGACCGCGCCCAACTGACCGAGCTCCGCCGCTGGTGGATGCGGCGCATGGTTGAGTCACCCCGCCCGCTGGAGGAGAAGCTGACCCTTTTCTGGCACAGCCACTTCGCTACCGGCTATCGCACCGTGCAGGACTCCTACCTGTTGTTCCTGCAGAATGGCTTGCTGCGCCGCCACGCTGCCGGCAATTTCGCCGATCTGGTGTTCGCCATTCTGCGTGATCCGGCGATGCTGTCATACCTCGATGCCAACGAGAATCGCCGCCAAAGTCCCAACGAGAATCTAGCCCGCGAGTTGATGGAACTGTTCGTCCTAGGTGAAGGCCACGGCTACACCGAAGGAGACATCAAGGAAGGGGCACGGGCCCTCACCGGCTACACCTTCAGCGACGATGAGTTCGCCTTCGATGAGGGCAACCACGACTGGGGCGAGAAGACGATCCTCGGCCGCACCGGCGAGTGGGACGGCGACGGCTTCGCCCGAATAATCCTGTCGCGCCCGGAGTGCAGCGAGTATCTGGCCACCAAGCTCTACCGCTACTTCGTGGATGATGCGCCAAACTCTCCCGACGCCGACGGCATGCGTCTGGTGCAGGCCATGGCCCAGACCATGCGCGATGGGCAGTATTCGCTGCCCCCGGTTCTCAGGCAGATGTTTGCCAGCGACGACTTCGACCGTCGGCGCGGCTGCGTGGTGAAGTCGCCGGTGCAGTTGATGGTGCAGTCGATTCGCACCATGGAACTGCCGGTCGATGATGTGATGGCGCTGGTTCAAGCCTGCGATCTGATGGGCCAGCAATTGCTCCAGCCGCCCAATGTGAAGGGCTGGGCCGGCGGTAGGTCATGGATCAACACTTCGACCTACTTCGTGCGCCAGAACGCGCTGGTCTATCTGCTGACCGGCCAGCGCCCGGATCGCGATTCGTTCGGTGGCGCAGACGGCTGGTGGGATCCGCAGCCGCTGCTGGCCGATCTTGGCGTGGCCGATGCTTCATCTGCCGCCACCGCCGACGCGCTGGCAGCCACACTGCTGGCTATCAACATGAGCCCGACGCGGCGCGACGAAATGGCCGCCTTGATTGAATCGCACGGGCTCAATCGCCGCGGCGGGGCGATGGCCGCCGTGCAATGGATCAGTGCCCTGCCCGAGTTTCAATTGACGTGAGCAACGGAGACTGACCATCATGCGCTTTCCAGAACCATTCCCGTACTCCCGCCGATTCTTCCTGCAGCGCGGGCTGACCCTGGCCTCGCTGGCGGCGACAGTCCCATCATTCATCGAACGCTCGGCGCTGGCTCTGGCGCTGCCAGCGGGTGTTTCGCCGGGAGCGGCCAGTGGTGTTCTGGAGGATCGCATTCTGGTGGTCATCCAACTAAGCGGTGGCAACGACGGGCTGAACACCGTTGTCCCCTACGGCATGGACGAGTACTACGAAGCTCGACCCCAGCTGGCCGTATCGCGCCCGGGAACGACTGGCGGCGCGCTGGCGCTCTCGGGCAGTAGTGAAGTTGGGCTCCATCCCGGGCTGGCCCCGCTCAAGGAATTGTTCGATCAGGGCAGCGTCTCGATAGTGCAAGGCGTCGGCTACCCCAACCCGAATCGCTCGCACTTCACCTCCATGGACATCTGGCACACTGCCCGTGCCACTGGCAAGGGCGACGGTTGGCTGGGCCGGTACTTCGACTGCACCTGTAATGGCCAGCCCACTCCCGATGCGGCTATCGCTATCGGCGCGCAGGCCCCGCCAGCGCTAATGGGCAGTATCCAGCAGCCGGTGGCGTTCGAAAATGAACGCCTGTTCCAGTGGCTTGGCGGCGCGGGCGATCCGGATCTGCTCAGCGGATACACCAGCGCCAATCGGGCTGGCGTGGTGGGCGGCATCGCTGAGGATTCACAAGCCGGATTCCTGATGCGCACGGCGCTCGATGCCCAACTTTCCAGTGACCGAATCCGCCGCGCGGTGTCGCGGTCCAGCCTGACGCGCTACCCGGGAGATCAACTCGCCCGCCAGTTGCAGACCATCTCGGCGCTGATCCGCGATGGCATGCCAACTCGCGTTTACTACGCCACCCTCGGCGGCTTCGACACTCACGCCGGCCAGAGCGGCTCGCACGCCAGCCTGATGCGCCAGCTGGCCGAAGCAGTCAAGGCTTTCACCGAAGATCTGCGCGCCCAAGGCAACGCCGATCGCGTCCTGACCATGTGCTTCAGCGAGTTCGGCCGACGGGTGAAGCAGAACGCCTCGGGTGGCACCGACCACGGCACAGCGGCGCCGATGATTCTTGTTGGGCCGATGGTGCGCGGCGGACTTAGCGGGACGCATCCTTCGCTCACCGACCTGGATGGCGGCGACCTGAAGTTCGGCACCGACTTCCGTTCGGTCTACGCCGCCGTACTGGGAGACTGGATGGGAGCCGATCCGGCCAAGATCCTCGACGGTCACAGCGAACGCTGCGCCATTCTGCGCCGCCCCGCCTGACGCGCTTCGGTAGTATGCCCCGCCCATTTCGGGGGAATGGTCAGGAGCCAACATGAGCACAGTTTCGCTGCCCCGCGATAGCAATCAGGCCCTCGGAATAGGTCAATACGCGGTGGAATTCATCGCTTCAGGCGCGCCGAGCGAAGCGGTGCTGGCGCGCACGAAACTCTTCCACACCGACGCCATCCTCTGCGGCATGTCGGCCTTGGCCCTGAACACAAATGCCCCGCGACTGCTGCGGGCCGAGGCACTTTCCTGCCGCGACCGGGCCGGGGCCACAGTGCTGGGCTCCAAGCGCCGCGTGGCGCCGGAGCGAGCGGTCGTGGCCAATTGCGCTGCGGTTCGGGAGTGGGACTCCAACGGCACCAACTTTGGCTACAACCCGGCGCTCGGTCACACCGCAGGCGAGTTTGGCCACAACGACTTCTACCCGGTGTGCATCGCGGCGGCACAGGTCGGCGGGCTCAACGGCGCGGCGGCGCTGCGCGGCATGGTGTGTTTGGACGAGATCCGCGGTCGACTGGCCGAGGTGTTCAGCCTGAAGACGTATCGCATCGACCATGTGGTGCACGGGGCCATCGCCTCGGCCGCCGTCTACGGCGCCATGCTCGGCGCCACCGCTGAACAGATCGAGAGCGCCATCGGCATGATGGTGGCGCACTATGTTCCGTGGCGGGCCATCCGCGCTGGCAAGCAACTCTCTGATTCCAAGGGTTCGTCGGCGGCGCTCTCCACCGAGGCAGCCATCCTCTCCATGCGCCGCTCCATGGCTGGGTTCATGGGGCCACGCGACATCTTCCGCAATCCGGAGAGTCTGTTCCGGCAGTTTGTGAAGACCAGCGGCGACAGTCCCTTCGACCTTGTTCTCTCCACCGCTGGTGATGACTTTGCCGTGATGGGGATGCACTTCAAACTGGGCCTTTATGAGCACCAGTCGGCGGGCGCGCTGCAGGGCTTGCTGCGCCTCCTGCAGTCGCAGCCAGCGCTGCTGGGCGCGCCGGACTCCATCAAGCGCATCACAATAGTGGCCTACGAACCGGCCTTCGGCATCATCGGCGACCCGGCCAAGCGCGACCCGCACACTCGGCAGTCGGCCGATCACAGCATGGTCTACATCGTGGCTACCAAGTTGCGCCGAGCCATGGAGGCCGCGCAGGGCACGGGGCTAGGCGCGAATGAAGAAGACGCTTGGACGGCCACCATGCTGGGGCCCAACGAATATGGCGCCGAGGCGCT
>SYPI01000010.1 GCA_005804005.1 Planctomycetia bacterium | reverse complement strand
GTCTGCATCGCGCAGCATCGAAAACAGTTCGGCGGCATCCCGCGCCGAGTATGCCCGCTCCCGAAAACTGGCCACCGACATCAACCGACTCAACCGCCCGAGCGCCTGGATGTGATCGGTTATCCGTTCCGGGGGCGAAACCAGAAGCGCCACCAGCCGCACTGGCTTGCCGTCAATGGAATCGAACTCAATTGGCTGTCGGGCGGTTCCCATGGCCAGCAGCAGCCCGCGCGCCCCGGCGCACTTGCCGTGCGGAATCGCCAGCCCCTCGCCGATTCCGGTTGACCGCAGTTGTTCGCGTTCCCAGACAGTGCGCTTGAGTGCCGCCGGGTCGGGGATTTCACCGCTGGCCGAAACCAGATCGACCAACTCTTCTATCGCGCCCTGCCGCGTGGTGGCCGCCAGTGGCACGCGGATCTGGGCCGGACGAAGGAGCTCGCCGAGGCTTGCGGTCATAGATGTGTCCGGCAGTCCATCATGTGAAGTGGTGATAGTAGCCATCGAACCACAAGGGTCGCGGTGATGTTCACTGGTGCTCTGCCCCGGTGGTCTCGCCTTCCAGACGGGTCGCCTCGGCGCGCTCCGCGGCGGCCTCGGCTTTTCGATCGAGAGCCTCAAGCACATCGGCGTGGCCCCGACGCAGTCGGGCATCCTGCGGCGCCAGCCGCACCGCTTCAGCCAGCGCCTGCTCGCTCTTGGGCACATCCTCCAGCCGCGCGTAGCCGAGGGCCAGAGCCCGCCATCCATAGGCATTGTCTGGGGCTCTCTCTAGGGTCTGCCGCACCAGATCAACCCCCTCCTGCCACTCGGTTTCGTCGGAGCCGTTCTCGATGAGGATCAGCGACAGACGCCTCTGTGGATCGAGTGCCCCGCCACTGGCTACCACGGCCATGCGCGCCTCAACCAGCGCCTCGCGGTCGTGCCCCTCCGCCAGCAGCCACTGGATCCGCTCGTCGCGCAGTTGCTGGAACTCGGGATGCATGGCGACCACTTCCGCAAACCAAGCCTCTAACGGTCGGCTGTCAGAGTTGGCCATGCGAACCCGGGCGATGGCCCGGGCAAACTCCTCGCTGGGGTCGGCGTCGTAGCGCGCCCGCAAGGTGGATTCGGCCTCCGGGAAACGGCGCAGCACACTCAAGAGCCAGGCGCGGCGCATGTCGATTGCTGCCGCCCAATCTGGAAACGCGTCGGCCAGCGGTCCGGCGGCGCTGAGGGTGAGGTCGAACGCCGCGAGGCCGGCCCGGGCGTGCATTGCAGTTCCCTCATCCACCGCGAGTCCATCAGCTGAGAAGACGGCGGTGTCCACCACCACCACCCGCTCGTCGTGCCAGCCGCCCCAGGCGGTGGCGGCCTGGACCAGTCCGGCGTGCGCCACCAGCGCCAGCGAGATGATGGTGATCGTCAGCAGCGCCCACCCCGCTGGCAGCAGCCTCCCACTGCGGCGCAGGCTCCAGCCGTGGAACGACTCGTTGGCGTCGCTAAGCAGCCGATACGACTTCCAAGAGAGGAAGCAGAGGCAGATCACGATGCCACTGGCAAACAGTAAAGGCACCACGCCGAATGCGCCGCGCACGCAGAAGAAGATGGCCGCCGCCAGTGCCGCCAAGGCCAGATCCTCCCGCAGCGAGAGGTCGAACTTGCGCGGGGCCGGTTCGGCCACCCGCGGCGCGCTAGCCGCGGCGCTGGGCCCAAACCCGAAGTACAGCGCGTCGTTGGGACAGACCGAAATGCAGTCCATGCACTTCATGCAGCCGGGATCAACCACCATGCCGAAGTCGCGCACTTCCTCGTGGACGCGCACATTCGAAGTGCACACCGAAGTGCAGTGCCCGCAGTGTTCGCAGGCATCGGTCACCCGAATGCGGCCGCGGGCGAAACGATCCAGCGGCGCAAAGAATCCGCCGTACGGGCAGGCGTAGGTGCAGTAGCCCTTGCCACCGAGCAGATACACGGTGGCGAATCCGCAGATGAGCAGGAACGGGATGGCCACCAGCACGCCTGGAAATGTTTTCCAGTAGTCCTCGACAATCAGTCGCCACGTGAACCCCGGCCAGTGAAGCCCCGGCCGGGTGTATGGCGCGATGGCCAACCGGTAGGCCAGTGGCCAGACGAACATGTAGAGGGCCAGCCCCAGCGGCAACAGCAGCAGGAATCGCGAGCGGAAGGCATGCGGGCGGATATCAACCTTGCGCAGCAACCAGAGGCACAGATCCTCCAGTGCCAGAATGTGGCAGCCCCAGCCGCAGAAGAACCGCCCGAAGATCAGGGTGGAGAGCAGCGCGGCGGAGAAGAGAACCGTGCCGACGGTGATGATTCCCTCCTTCACCGTTTCCATCGATTCACTCGGTTCCAGTGGCGCCACCGTCACGCCCATCACCAGCCACTGCACCACATGGGCCACCAGCAGCAGGTTCACGCCGATCAGGACAGCGGCTCGGCGCCGCGACATGCGCGAGTGGCGGACCTTTGGTGCCAGCACCGGCAGCGCGCGACGCGATGGGTCTGCGATAGGGCCCTCCACCCCCGCGCACCTCTGCTTCGCGCCGCTCATGCACCAAGTCTAAGCCGACTGCGCGATTAGAATCGCCCACGCATGCCACGCGACTGCTACGAGGTGCTTGGCGTTCCCCGGGACGCGGATGATGTGGCCATCAAGGCGGCGCACCGGCGGCTGGTTCGCAAGCATCACCCCGACATTGACAAGACCAGCGGCGCCGCCGAACGGTTCAAGGAGATTCAGGAGGCGTACGAAATCCTCTCCGACAAGGAGAAGCGCGCCAAGTACAACCACTTCGGCCACGCCGGGGTGTCGGGTGCCAGCGGCGGCCCGGGGGGCGGCAATCCGTTCGCCGGCGGCGGGGGCGGCGGCCAGTGGCAGGACATCGACCCTTCAACCTTTGATGAGGTCTTCGGCGACCTGTTCGGCGGCGGGCGCAGCAAGCGCTCGCCGTGGGAGCGGGCCGCCTCCGAGTCGGGTCGTGGCCCAGGCCGGGCCCGCGCTGGCGAAGACTTGCGGCTGCTTTGCGAGGTCCCCTTCGATCTGGCGGCGCTCGGCGGCACGCGCACCGTCACCGCCGCCGGGAACACCTTCGATGTGCGCATCCCGCCGGGTATCGACTCCGACGGCCAGTTGCGCATCCGTGGCAAGGGTCATCCTGGGGTTCGGGGCGGACCCCACGGCGATCTTTTACTGGACATTCGCGTGGCGGCGCACCCATGGTTCTCGCGCGATGGGCTCGATCTTCTGGTGGAAGTTCCCATCTCAATCGCTGAGGCCACGCTAGGGGCGACCATCGATGTTCCGCTGCTGCAGGGAACCGCGGCGCTGAAGGTGCCAGCGGGAACATCCAGTGCGCGCCGACTGCGCCTGAAAGGCAAGGGCATCACCAACGCCAAGGGAACGGCCGGTGACTACTACGCCACGATTCAGATTGTGCCGCCAAGCGCCACCAGCCATACGCAGGCCGACGCACTGCGCGGGATGTGCCAAGACGACCCGCGGGCCAATGCTCCGTGGGCGCGCGACTAGCGGCGCTAACTGCAGCCGCGGCGCTAGCGATGGTGCCGATTCAAGGTGGCCAGAATCACCCGGCGGACTTCTTCGGCGTCGCGCACGCAGCGCCAGTACATCGCTGGCTTGCCGGTGGAACTGTGTTCCCAGCAGCAGACCATGCCCACGCCCAAGAAGCGATCCACTCGCGGCGCGGACACCTCGAGTCGGGCCACTTCTCGCAGCGGCATTTGCGATACCTGCATCGGAACTCGCGCCCGCGAGATCAGTCGGCGATCAGTGAGGATGTAGACCCGACGCGACCAGTCCAGAAGTTGTATCGACCCGCGGGCCAGCAGGATGGCCAGACCGGCCAGTACAGATGAGGCCACATTCCACGGGATCAGCGGATCGCTGGAGACTATCGCTAGCCCACCCGTTACCACCGCCGCGCCGGGTACCCACGGAAGTGTCGTCAGCGCCACAAACCACAGACTCGGCCTGACCACCAGCACCACAATCTCGCCATCGTCGACCATGGCGGCCACGCGCTCCGCGTCGTGGCTGGGCGCCTCGGCCAGCGCCGGGCCGCTCACCTCCGCACCTCGGCTCGCAGCGTGCCGATGAACGGCAGATTGCGATACTCGTCGTCGTAATCCAGCCCGTAGCCGACCACGAACTCATCGGGGATGTCGAAGCCGACATACTCACACGGCATGGCCAGCGCTTCCGGTTTCTGCTTGCGCACCAGCACGCAGGTGCCGACGGAAGCAGGCCCCTGCTTGGACACTTCCGCTCGGAGCATGGCCAGAGTGCGCCCGGTGTCGAGGATGTCGTCGACCAGCAGCACGTGGCGGCCAGCCAGATCGCGCGGCAGCGCCCCTACCAATTCCGGGCCGCGACTCTTGGTGGCTCGGCCGGGATAGCTGCTGACTGCGGCAATGCCGATGCGCAGCCGCATTGGCAAGGCCCGCACCAGATCGGCCACAAAGACCAGTCCACCGGTGAGCACCGCCACGATGACCAGCGATCCGTCGCTGCCGGTAAGGTCGGCGGCGATCTGCTCCCCAAGCACCCTCACCCGTTCGGCAATCTGGCGCTCACCGATCAGGATGCGATCGATGTCGCGCGATAGCGGCCCGTGGCCGCGGGACGGGGTCATGAGGCCCCTCCCAGTCTGCTGAGGATCCGCTCGCGCGCTGCGGCAGCGTCGGCCGTGCCACCCGAGGCCTTCATGACCGCGCCGACGATGCGACCCATGGCGGCCGTCTTCCCGGCGCGCACATCCGCCGCCGCCTGGGCATTGGCGGCGATCGCCGCATCAATCCAAGCGTCGAGTTGGGTGTCGTCGCGAATCTGAATCAGCCCGAGTCGCTTGGCCGCCGCCTCGGCGGACTCATCTCCGGCGCACAAGGCCGCCAGCAGAGCGTCCACCGATTGCGCGCCGACGACGCCGGACTCCCGCAGTTGAACCAACCCGGCGAACTGTTCCGCCGTAGCGCCAATGTCGTGCAGCGCCACGCCCGCCTCATTGGCCCGCTTGGCTCCGGCATTGAGCAGCAGCTTGGCGCAGGCCGGGCCACTGGCCGACTGCAGTCCCTTGAGGCAGGCATCGAAGTAAGCGCAGGTTCGCGGCTCCTCGAGCAACTGCTGCACATCCTTCTGGGTCACTCCCAGCTTGATGTAGCGGGCGCGCCGCGCCGCCGGGAGCTCGCTCATCTGGCCGCGCAGGCGTTCGACCCAGTCGGCATCCACAGCCACCGGAACTAGATCTGGGTCGGGGAAATAGCGGTAGTCGTGGGCATCTTCCTTCTCGCGCTGCAGCACGGTGACCTGCCGTACATCATCCCAGCCGCGAGTGGCCTTCATGCCCCGACCCATCACCCGACCGGTGCTCTGCCACTCCTCAACCTGCCGCCGAGTCTCATGCTCGATGGCCCCGCGCACCGCCTTGAACGAGTTCAGATTCTTGACCTCCACGATCGGCGTGCGCACCTCGGAGCCATCATCCAGCGTGATCACCATGTTGATGTTGGGTTCGAAGCGCATGTGACCGCGCTGCAGTACTCCTTCGCAGACCCCCAGACTGCGGCAGATGGCCCGCAGTTCCTGGGCAAAGGCCACCACCTCTTCAGCACTGGTGAAGTCCGGCGCCGTGACCACTTCGAGCAGCGGCGTGCCGGCGCGGTTCAAGTCCACCAGCGATCCTTCATAGGCCAGCCCGCCCGGCAGTTCGTGACCCAACTTGCCAGTGTCCTCTTCCAGATGAGCCCGAATGATGCCCACGCGGCGGCGCGTTCCATCGGGCAGCTCATACTCGTAGGCGCCATCACGACACAGCGGTAGGTCGTACTGACTGATCTGGTAGCCCTTGGGGAGGTCCGGGTAAAAGTAGTTCTTGCGATCCCACTTCGAAAACGGTGCGATCGAACAGCCCAGCGCCAGACCGACCATGGCTGACATCTCCACCGCCCGGCCGTTCATGACCGGTAGCGTCCCGGGCAGGGCCGCCACCACCGGGTCCACTAAGGTGTTCGGTGCGGCACCCGCGAACTCGGGGTGGGCCACATTCGGGGCCCGAGAAAACATCTTGGAACGGGTCGCCAGCTCAACATGCACCTCGAGGCCGACAATCAGCCGGGCGTGCCGCAGGCTCGGCGCCTTGCTTGCGCTGGGCATTTCGTCATCATACGGACCTCCGCCCGGGTTGAACGGGCCCTTCAGATGAGCACCTCAGCCAACTTCCTACCCCTCATCCTCGGGTTCATGTGCGCTACCGGCCTGTCAGCCGCGGCACAGGACCCACAGCCCACGCGGCTGATCCCAGTACGCACTCTGGTTCATGCCACTGATCCGCTGGCGGTCGACGTCGTTTCGCCCGGCAGTGTTGAACTGCTGCTCCTCGATGAATCCGGAGCGGTTCTCTCGCGCGTCGGCGCTGGAGCGGCTGGCCGGATTGACATCGCCCAACTCATGACGCCGGTGCGCGAGTTGAAGAGCAGCGCCTATCTGCAGGCAGTAGTCGATGGGCAACCGACTGGCGCGGCGCTGGTGGTGCAGCCGCTGCGGGGTCGGCCGACCGTTCGCACCACCATGTCACTCCGCCCGGACAGCACTAACAAGTACACGCGGGTCATCGGCTGGGGCAGCGAACTGCTCGAGGGCGCCAGCGAAGCCGATCTGGCACTGCAGCAGGTCTGGATCGAGGGGGACGAGATCGTCACCAGCGGATTCCGCCTGGAACCAGAGCGCGACGCATTGCTGGTCACTGATCGCGGCGCGTTGCGCGTGGCCATGTGCCCGACTCAGGCACCAGCCACCGTGCGCAACTTCATGACCCTCGCCGAGTCGGGCTTCTATGACAGCACGATCTTTCACCGCGTCGTCCCCGCCGGTCGCGACGGGCATCCGTTCGTGGTGCAAGGCGGTGATCCGACCGGTACTGGCAACGGCGGCCCGGGCTATGACATAGCACTCGAACCAAGTCGACTGCCGCATGCCTTTGGGGTGATCTCGATGGCCCGGGCCGACGAGCCGGATTCCGCTGGAAGTCAATTCTTCCTCTGCCTGTCGCGGGAAGGAACCGCTCGGCTGGACGGCCAGTATTGCGCCTTCGGCTATGCGATTGAGGGCGCCGCAGAACTCCGGGCGCTGGCCGATGTGCAGATTCAGGATGCCGCCACCGGGCGGCCGGTCATTCCGCCGCGTCTGATCCGTGTGGAACTCATTCCCGCGACGCCGCATCAGGTTGATGTTGATCGCCGCTCGCGCCGCATCCGCGGTGAGGAACCGCCAGCGCAGGAACGTTGACGGGCCTCGGAGCCGGGAGTCACTTGGCGGCGTTCAGTCGCACCTTGGTCATGCGCGGCGCCTTGCTCGGCCGACCTTCGCGGGCGCTGGCCAGCGGAGTGGCGGCAATGGCGCGCACCGCCTCGATGCCCTTGGTCACCTTGCCGAATGCGGTGTACTGCTTGTCGAGGTGCTTGCAGTGATCGCGGCCGAGGCAGACGAAGAACTGGCTGCCCGCAGAATCCGGATCACCGGAGCGGGCCATCGAGAGAACCCCCTCCTCATGCTTGCGCTCGTTGAACTCGGCCTTCACATTCCAGCCGGGGCCGCCGGTGCCATCGCCCTTGGGGCAGCCACCCTGAATGACGAAGCCGGGCAGGATGCGATGGAACGAGAGCCCGTCGTAAAACCCCTTGCTCACCAGTTTGGTGAAGTTGGCGGCGTGGCCCGGGGCTACATCGGTCCAGAGTTCAACTTCGAAGGTGCCGTGGTCGGTCTCAACGGTGGCGGTCGGGTAGTTCATGGGGAGGAAGAGTAGGCGCTGGTTGCCCCGGGGGAAACCCTACGGCGTGATTCCAGCCTGCGCCCGCAGCGGGCGGATTCGGCGTGGGAGCAGATAGCTGCGGCCATTGGCCTGAGTGATGTCCCCGCTGACCAGAATGTCCGCGCTGGTGGCGGAACTGACGAAGAACTCTCCGAGCGCCCGCGTCTCGCGACACGGCAGCAACTCCAGATTCGCGGAAACTCCGGGGGGGGCGGCGTGGAGCACCACGCACCAGGTGCCGGTGCGCTCATCGCGTGAGACGGTGGCGCGGCGGTCGAAAAGCCGGGCTGTGCCGGCGTGCATGGTCGCGTCAGGCGCGGTGGCTGCCGCCGTGGCCGCGCCGGCGTCAATCACCGGCAGCGACTGCGGCTGAAACGGATCTACAGGTGGTGGAGTAGGCCCGGAGAGGTCGGTGCTGGTCGGAAGCGCGCCCGCCTGCGCCAAGAGGGCCGCCTCGAGTTCGACGGCGATCGTCTCGGGATTGCGAGAACCGACCTCGGGAGCCAGGGCTACCGTGGCGGTCGGGGCATTCTGGTTGGGTGCCGCCGCTGGCGGTGGCGCCACTGCACTTGGCTCAAGGGCGATCACCTGCACCGGCGCGGCGAAGGATGGGATCAGGAAGTTGTACTCCGGGCCCACGGTGATCTCGCCAGTCACTTCGAAGAGCGAGTCGTGCCAGAGCATCTCGCGCATTCGCAGAAGGTCAGTGCAGACTTCCGACGGCAGCAGGATCAGGCGGCGGCCGTCGACACCACGAATCCGGTCCAGAAGCACGAACTCCCACACCCCGAGATCCTGGTTGCGCCCCACTCGCCCTCGAGC
>SYPI01000126.1 GCA_005804005.1 Planctomycetia bacterium | reverse complement strand
GAGGTCTTCACCGAGCGAGTGTGGCCTGAGGGCAGTGCGGTCACGCTGACGCTGCGCGCCATCGGTGCGGCCGATGCAAACCCGTAGGATGCCGCCATGGTCGGGCGAACCGCGCCGCGAGTGGCAGCAAAGGCAAGGCGCGTCCTGGGAATTGACCCGGGTCTGCAGCGAACCGGATACGCCTGTGTGGAACTGACAGCGCGGGGGGCGGTGTGCATCGTGGATGCCGGGGTGTTCCGCCTGAGCGCCCGAACCCCGTTGGTTCACCGCCTCGGTGAACTGGCTGCTGATCTGGAGGCGGTGCTGAGCGAGTACCGTCCCTCGCACATGGTGGTTGAATCGGTGTTTTCGCGGCCCAAGCACCCGGCGACGTCGATCCTCATGGCTCACGCCCGGGGAGTGGTCCTGCTGGCCGCGGGGCAGCGTTCGCTCGGCCTCACCGAACTCTCGCCTACCGCGGTGAAGAAGGCGCTGACCGGGAACGGCCATGCCACCAAGCGCCAGGTGCAGAGCGCGGTCATGGCGCGCTGTGGGCTCGCCAAGCCTCCGCGGCCAGCCGATGTGGCCGATGCCATCGCCATCGCCATCTGCGGCGCAGAGCGGTTGCCCCAGAGGGGACTGCGATGAGTGTTCGGCTGGTGGCTCATGTCCGGCGCCTGCTCAGCGATCACCTCACCCCGGTTCTGGCCTACCGGCGACTGGTGGCGCCGGACGATCGGCTGGCGCCAAGCTTCCTCTTCGAGAGCGTCGAGCAGGGGGGCAATGTCGGGCGGTTTTCGCTCATCGGCGCCCGGCCCGCGGTGGAGGTGATCGCCCGTGGATCACAGGCCACGATTCGCGATTCGCGCGTTGGCACGGTTCGTGAAGTTGAGTGCGCCGATCCGCTTGAACTGCCCCGCACCATTTGCCCGCCGTGTGCCGTGGATGCCGACGGCGCGTTGCCGCCAACCTTCACTGGCGGTTGGGTCGGCATGGCCGCCTTCGATGCCGTCCGCTGGCTGGAGCCATCCCATCTTTCTTTCGCCCGCGCCCCGGGGGATGACCGCAGCCTGCCAGATCTGCACTTCGGCCTCTACCGCGAGGTCGCCATCTTCGACCATGTCGAGCGCACCGTCACGCTGGTATCCACCGCCGACCCGGCCGAGCACGGCGGCTCGACAGAGCGGGCTCGGGAACAGGCCCGTTCTCAGGTGGATGCAATGGTCCGCCAGTTGGCCGAGCCAGGCGTCTCGCTGTCCCATGGTGGTGTCGATCTGGACACATCGAAGCGGCCGGCGGCGCCTTCCGCCAACAGCTTCACCCGCGCCCAGTTTCTGGCCGCCGTTGGCCGGATCCGCGAGTACATCGCCGCCGGCGACGCCTTTCAGGTGGTGCTGAGCCAGCGCTTCGAACGCACCACCAATGCCGACCCGTTCGATCTCTACCGCGCCCTGCGAGTGGTGAACCCGAGCCCGTATCAGATCTACCTGCAGGCCGAGGGCTGCATATTGGTGGCAGCCAGTCCCGAGATTCTCTGCCGGGTGCGCGGGCGAGAGGTCACCAATCGTCCACTGGCTGGTACTCGGCCGCGCGGCGGTGATGCCGAGACGGACCTGCGCATGGAGCGCGAACTGCTGGCCGATGAGAAGGAACGCGCCGAGCATGTCATGCTGGTGGATCTGGGCCGCAACGACCTTGGACGGGTGTGCAACACCGGCAGCGTCAGGCTGGATCGCTGCATGGAGATCGAGCGTTACAGCCATGTGATGCACATCAGTTCAACGCTCACCGGCCAACTTCGCGATGGGCTCGACTGCTGGGATGCCTTGCGTTCCACTCTGCCGGTTGGAACTGTCAGTGGCGCGCCAAAGGTGCGCGCCATCCAGATCATCGATGAACTCGAGCCGGTGCGGCGCGGGCCATACGGCGGGGGAATCGGGGCCGTTTCCTTCGCCGGCGACATGGACATCGCTCTGGCCCTCCGCACCATGGTCATTCCCACGGCCCCACAGTCGAGCCAGTCCGATTCGGGCCCGCGTGCTTGGCGGGTCGACATTCAGTCCGGTGCCGGAGTGGTTCTCGATTCAGTTCCCGAGCGCGAGTTTGAAGAGACGGTGGCCAAGGCGGCCGCGCTGGGCCGGGCGATCGAACTTGCCGAGCAGGCGCTCGCGCCACGCAACTAGTCGGCGCCTGACCCCTAGATCCCTATGTCGTCCCGGCTGCGGTCGCGCTCGCTGGGCGGACGAGGCTGCTCCGGCAGTGGGGCGAGATGGCTCTTGGGAACCGGCTCAATTCGGGTGGGCTCCAGACCGATCGGTTCGCTGGCAACCGATGTCTCCGCCGCAGCGCGATCTTCGTCGGTTGGCTCGTCAAGTTCATCGTCAGGTTCATCGTCAAGTTGTGGTGGCTCGGCCATCCGCCCCCGCACCAGCGGCACCTGAAGCTCGGTGTCCTGCGGCAGCGCCACGGCAACTCTGGCCAAGCCGTCTCGCAGCACAAAGGTGGCCAGCAGGGACAGCCCCATGCCACAACCTCCCAGCACCAGCGACCACTGGGCAGTCACTCCAAGCGCCGCTGGGAGCAAGAGGGCCGGTGCGATGAGAATCAGCACCTGACCTATCCGCACCTCGATCCGCAGCCAGCCGATCTCCAGCCACCGCGCCGCCGAGGCACCCAGCCCGGCCGCCGCCACCGAGGTCCACCAGAGCACCACGAACCAGGCGGTTGAAAGCGGCCCCACATTGGCCTCAATGATCCCGACCGACCCCAGACTGCCACCGACCGCAACGATTGAACCCAACGCCACTTCGAGCCCGCTGAGAGCTAGCGCCAATGCCCAGGACAGGAGCAGGGGCGGGTCCGCAAGCAGCGGCGTTCCCCGGATGCGCAACAGACCCAGCAGCCGCCACCAGCCAGCCGCACACAGCACCACGGTCAACACCGGGCCGAGTCCCGGCAACGCGGTTAGATGCAGCCACGCCAGCAAGGCACCCACCTGAGCCAGAGCCACCTCGCCCAATCCCTGCCCCGCCTCAACACCGGCGAAGATCGTCGGGCCGTGGGCGGTCGGTGTTCGGGGTTGCCGGGCAGGAATCATCTGGTGTCTGTGTTTGAACCAGTTCGCGCGAATCTGACTATATCGGGATACTGCGCCATCACCCTTGAATGCCACCAGAGAGGAGTTCGCCGACCAATGACCGGAAGTTCATCACGCCGTCCGCTTGCCACAAGGATGTGGCTCACTCTGACTGCCTGCTCGGCGCTGACAGTCTCGGGTGGCTGGATTGTCTCGACTTCCGCTGCGGCCGGGGGGGTAGACGAAGTGCGGCCATGGGCGGATGCCATGTGGGATCGCGCCCTCGCCGATGACATGGCGCAAGTTGAGCGTCTGCTGCAGGAAGTTCCCGATTCGACGCTTGCGGGTCAGGCGAGTCGGTTCAGCGATCTGCAGACGCACCGCCTGCAGGAGACCACCCGACTCACTGCCGAGCGCGATGCCTCCGCCATCCGCGTCACCGCGGAACTGGACAAGGCACTGGCCGACGATGATGCGGCAAAGGCCGGCCTTAAGGCTCACGAACTCAAGTTCCTAGTGGGTAGCGCCAACTGGCCAGCCGAGTTAAAGAGTGCCCGGATTCAGCGGGCCATCGACCTCATGGAGAAGCAGGGCGTGTCCGCCGAGGCGGAAGGCGATCTACTGCTGGCGCAGGAAATGAACATCCGGCTGCGTGGGCTTCATGAGGGTTGTGGCGAGGACGCCACCTACCGGAAGTGGGACAAGCGTTTCAATCAGTTGTCGCAGCGCGTGTCTCTACTGGTGGAGTACGCGCCGCACGCGCTGCACGCCCTGCGGATGAAGGCCGGCACCCGGGCCGATCCGGAGTTCAAAGTGGTGGAGTTCAACGAAGCGTTCGCCAATGACTGGGAGGAGGGGCTCACCGGCGTCAGCCCGCAACTGGTGCGCAAGGCGTTGCAGTTCCTAGCCGAGGACCATATGTCCGGCACCGGCTGGGAACCACTGGTCCGTGGCGGACTGGAAGCGGTGCGCCTGCTGGTCACCACTCCGGCTCTGGCTGAGAGGTTCGCGGCGCTGGGCGATCCGCAGAAGGTTGCCCGGATGACCGAACTCATCGACCGTCGTCTGGCTGAACTTCCCCCGCGGGGCACGCGGCGCCCCGGAGCCACATACGCCCGGGAGACACTGGAAGAACTGGTCAGCCAGGGTGAGACCGGCTTGGGAATTCCTGGCAAGGTGGTCCTGCACCAGTTCGGCGAGGGTGCCAGCACCGGCCTGAGCGAGTCGTTCGGGGACGACTACACCGAGATCATCTGGCCGGAACGCCTGCGGCAGTTCAAGCAACAGATCGAGGGCGACTTCGTCGGCGTGGGGATCCTGATTCAACACAATGATGAGCACGAGATCATCATCCGCAGCCCGCTGGAGGGCTCCCCGGCGGCGCGGGCGGGCGTGCGCCCCGGCGATGAGATCGCTGCGGTCAATGGTCGCTCAACGGATGGTTGGAGCCTCAACCGTGCCGTTGAGTCGATCACTGGCCCACAGGGGCAAGAGGTGGTCCTCACCGTCAATCGCAGCGGAGTTGAGGGCGAGTCAGCCTTCGACTACTCAATGAAGCGCCAGAAGATAAAGCTGCGTTCCGTCCACGGCTGGTGGAAGGAACGGCTCGACGAGCAGGGCCTGCCGGAGTGGGATTGGTTCATCGATCCCGCCGCCCACATCGGCTATGTGCGCCTGACCAGTTTCAACGACGACAGTTTCGTCGACTTCATGGCGGCCATCCGGGTCATGAACAGTAAGGGCCTGAACGGTCTCATCCTTGACTTGCGCGGAAACCCTGGCGGGCTCTTGAAGAGCGCCGTGCAGTTCGCCAATCTGTTCGTGACCGACGGTGGCATCGTGTCGGTGGAAGATGTCGAGGGCAACACCGTTTCCAAGAGTGTGGCCGATCCCGGCAAGGGCGCCTTGGCCGGACTGCCGGTGGTGGTGTTGGTCAACTCCGGTTCGGCCAGCGCCAGCGAGATTCTCAGCGGCTGCCTGCAGGCCCACGGTGCGGCGGTGATCGTCGGCGAGCGCAGTTTCGGCAAGGGCAGTGTGCAGACAGTCCAGCACCTCGACAACGGCGCCAAGCCAGCCGGGGTGAAGGTGACAACCCAGTTCTACCGACTGCCACCAGCCGACGGCGAGAAGGTTGGCCGTCTAGTGCACCGCAAGGCTGGGGTAGTCGACTGGGGTGTGACCCCCGATCTGGTTGTGGAACTGACTCCGGAACAGGAGAACAAGGCACTTGAACTTCGTCTGCGGGCCGACTCCATCCTTGAGTCTGACGCCGAGGCCATGTCGATGGATCTGCGGCCGCTGGTTTCCGAACTGGTTGATCGCTGCGTGGATCCGCAGCTATCGCTGGCGCTGATGTTGCTGGAGGCCCAGTCTTGGGTGGCGCAGGAGGCAGAAGCCATTGCCAAGGCCGAACGCAGCGCCCCTGCCGGCGGTTGAGCATTGCCGGTTGAACCGGCGCCCGAACCGTTCTATAACTTCCCGTCGCGTTGGGATGCCTTCGTGCGCACCGCGACGCGCTGATGAGCCAACTCTCCGATCCGACAACCGCGCTGAACAAGGATGGTGGCGGCGCTGGCTGTGCGATGCCTAGTGGACTGCCCCGGCACGCCCCAGCCCAGTTGGGGATAGCCCCGGAAACCTTGAGATCATGGCTGCGGCAGATGATGCTGATCCGCGAGTTTGAGACTCGCTGCATGCAGTCGTATCAGGACCAGAAAATCGGCGGGTTCTGCCATGTCTACATCGGGCAGGAGGCGGTGGCGGTCGGCTGCGTGGCGGCGCTGCGCCCCGCGGACCCGCTGGTGACTGCCTATCGCGATCACGGCCACGCCCTGGCCCGGGGGATGACCTCGCGGGCCTGCATGGCGGAGATGTTTGGCAAGATCGGCGGCTGCGCAAAGGGCAAGGGCGGCTCGATGCATATGTTCGACCGAGCCAACAATCTTTTTGGCGGCCACGGCATCGTTGGCGCGCAGACTCCGCTGGGCGCCGGGATCGCCTTCGCGACCAAGTACATGGATGAGGTCATGGAGGGCAGGCCGAGCAGTCGGGTCACCCTCTGCTTCCTGGGTGATGGTGCCCTGAACCAAGGAGCGTTCCACGAGGCGATGAATCTGGCTGGGCTCTTCGACCTGCCGGTGGTGTTCGTGGTTGAGAACAATGGCTACTCGATGGGTACTCACATCGAGCGCGGCACAACCATGGGCCACGACCTGTCGGCCAAGGCGGCCGCCTACGGCATCGAGGCCACGGTGATTGACGGTATGGATGTGCTGGAGGTGTTCCACGGCATGTCGGGAGTGGTGGAACGCGCCCGCGCCAATAGCCGACCAGCTTTCGTGGACATGCGCACATACCGATACAAGGGTCACTCGATGAGCGATCCGCGCAAGTACCGCACCCACGACGAGGAGCAGCAGTGGGAAGCGGCCGACCCGATTCATCGGCTGCGCGACAGGCTCGAGCAAGCGGGCGTAGTGGATTCCAACGCTCTCCAGGCGATGACGCAGGATGTCCGACACGAGGTTCGCGAAGCGGTCGAATGGGCCGATGCCAGCCCGGTGCCTAGCCTTGATGAGTTGCACCGCGATGTCTTTGTTGAGCCGTGGGGCCCGTACACCGGCTCCAGCCAGCCTTCGATGCTCGGCGGCGCAGAGAACACCCCTTCATTCCGGGCCATCGACCCCAAGGGTGGCCAGTCGTGAGCGAGCGGATGCTGGAGTTCCGCGATGCTCTGCG
>SYPI01000125.1 GCA_005804005.1 Planctomycetia bacterium | reverse complement strand
GCCGCGGCCATCGAGGGCATCACCGGCTCGGCCTTTGGCAACACCGGACAGCGTTGCTTGGCTGGCAGCGTGGTGGTGTGCGTGGGCGACTCGGGAGGCTGGCTGGTGGATGGAGTGCGTCAGGCAGCAGCCGCCATGAAGGTTGATCGCGGAGACGCCGCTGGCTGCGCGATGGGACCGCTGGTCGATCAGGAGGCCCTCGGCCGCACCCGCGCATTCATTGACTCCGGTCTGGCTGACGGTGCCCGCTTGGTGCTCGACGGCCGCCAAGCCAACATGCCGAGCCAAGGCTGCTTCATCGGCCCGACCATCTTTGACCACTGCGCCGCAGGCATGTCCATCGTCGATGAAGAAATCTTCGGTCCGGTGCTGAGTGTGATCCGCGTCGGCACACTGGCCGAAGCCATCGCCGCCATCAACCGCTCCCGCTACGGCAACATGGCGGTCATCTTCACTTCCAGCGGGCACGACGCCCACATGTTCCGCACGCAGGCCCAGGCTGGAATGCTTGGGGTCAATGTCGGCGTGCCAGCACCGATGGCCGCCTTCCCCTTCGCCGGTTGGAAGCAGTCGTTCCTCGGCGATCTGCACGCCAACGGCGAAGATGGCGTGCGATTCTTCACCAGGCAGAAGGTGACGGTAACCCGATGGTTGTGAAAGCGGCCCTCATTCAGACCAGCCTGTGCGAACGCGCCGATGCGCCGTTCGAGCGCATTCAGAAAGCCATGACCGATCAGGCCATCGCCTTCATCGAGCAGGCGGCGCAGCAGGGTGCCCAGGTGGCCTGCCTGCAGGAACTGTTCAATGGCCCGTACTTCTGTGCTGAGCAAGAGCCGCGCTGGTACCGCTACGCCGAGCGCGTCCCCGATGGTCCGACCATCGAACTCATGCGCCAAGTGGCGGCGCGAAACAGGATCATTCTCATCGTGCCGGTGTACGAAGAAGAACGCGCCGGAGTCCTCTACAACACTGCCGCGGTAATCGACGAACACGGCAAGTACCTCGGCAAGTACCGCAAGCACCACATCCCGCACTGCAAGCCCGGCTTCTGGGAGAAGTTTTATTTCACCCCGGGAAACATGGGCTATCCGGTGTTCCCGACCAGCGCCGGTCGCATCGGGGTCTACATCTGCTACGACCGTCACTTCCCCGAGGGCGCCCGCGAGCTCGGACTCAACGGGGCAGAGATCGTATTCAACCCGTCGGCCACCGTGGCTGGTCTGAGCGAGTACCTCTGGAAGCTGGAGCAGCCAGCCCACGCCGCCGCCAACCAGTATTTCGTCGGAGCCATCAACCGGGTCGGCACAGAAGCGCCGTGGAACATCGGCGAGTTTTACGGGCAGTCCTACTTCTGCAATCCGCGCGGGCAGATCTTTGCTCAGGCATCGCGAGACAAGAGTGAAGTGCTAGTCGCGGAGCTTGACCTCCAGCAGATCACTCAGGTGCGCGATGTCTGGCAGTTCTATCGCGACCGCCGACCGGAGTCGTATGTCCGCTCGTCGCAGGCGGTGCTGTCGCAGGGAGATGCTCGGTGAGTGGCTCGACCAACCTGAACAATCCCGACCTAGCCCCGACCTCCGCCGCCCAACGCACCTGGTCCACCTGGCACATCGCCGCCTTGTGGATCGGCATGGCGGTCTGCGTTCCCACCTACACCGTGGCCGCGGGAATGATCGAAGCCGGGATGGCGTGGTGGCAGGCGGTACTCACCGTGGCTCTGGGCAACTGCATCGTGCTAGTGCCGATGATGCTCAACGGGCACGCCGGAACCCGCTACGGCATTCCGTTCCCGGTGCTGATGCGGGCGTCGTTCGGCACCACCGGGGCCAACATCCCGGCGCTGGCCCGGGCACTGGTGGCCTGCGGTTGGTTCGGCATCCAGACTTGGATCGGCGGCGCGGCGATTCACCAACTACTCGGCGCCATTGGTGTGATCGATCTGGCGGCCGAAGCGGGGCGCGCTACCGCCATCGGGCTCACCCCGTGGCAGGCCCTCTGCTTCATGGTGTTTTGGCTGGTGAATGTGCACTTCGTCTGGCACGGGATGCACTCGATTCGTTGGCTCGAGGCGGCGGCGGCCCCGTTCCTGATCGTCGCCGGATTGGTGCTCTTGGGTTGGGCGTTCTACAACGCTGGCCCGGGGACCCTCTCCGCTGGCTCGAAGTTTGCCACCAACGCCGAGTTCTGGGCGGTGTTCGTTCCGCAGCTCACCGCCATGGTTGGCTTCTGGGCCACCCTCAGTTTGAACATCCCCGATTTCACCCGCTTCGCCGCTTCGCAGCGCTCGCAAGCGGTGGGGCAGGCGCTGGGTCTGGTCCCAACCATGACGCTGTTCTGCTTCATCGGCATCGCCGTCACCGGAGCCACGGTGCACATCTTCGGGCGGGCCATCTGGGATCCGGTTGAACTGGTCTCGAAGTTCGGTTCAACCACGGTGATCCTCCTCTCGCTGCTGTCATTGTCCGTGGCCACGCTTTCCACCAACATCGCCGCCAATGTTGTCAGCCCGGCCAATGACTTTTCGAATCTGGCCCCGCGGCTCATCTCATTCCGTACCGGCGGCCTGATCACCGCGGTGCTCGGCGTGCTGATGGCCCCTTGGTACCTCTACGGAAACCTCTCGGCCTACATCTTCACCTGGCTGATCGGTTACAGCGCACTGCTCGGGCCGATCGCCGGAATCATGATCTGCGACTACCACCTGCTGCGGCGACGCCAACTCAATGTGGCCGACCTCTACGACGCCAATGGACCGTTTCGCGGTGTGAATTGGCGCACGGTGCTGGCACTGCTGCTGGCGGTGGCCCCATCTGTGCCGGGTTTCCTGAATGCAGCCACGCATCAGGAACTGTTCGCTGAGGGGTGGAACCAGCTCTACGACTACGCCTGGTTCGTGGGCTTCTTCCTAGGAGTACTGTTCTACTGGTTGTTGCGCGCCGGCCGCGCCTTGCCGGCGGGCCGCTGAGGAACTTCACATGAGCGCGTCCGCTGCCAAGGTTCCCTCCCGCCCGACAATGCCAACTTGCGCCTTCGTTCCGCAGCCGTACTCCGGCCCGTCGCGGCAAGAAGTGCTCTCGATGCGCCGCGAGTTCCTCACTCCGGCGCTGCTGACCTACTACCGCGACCCGATCATGATCGTGCAGGGCCACATGCAGTGGCTCTTCGATGAGACTGGACGGCGCTACCTCGATGCTCTGGCGGGGATCGTCACGGTGAGCGTGGGCCACTGCCACCCCAAGGTGCTCGAGGCGGTGCAGGCGCAGAACGCGCTCTTGCAGCACGCCACCACCATCTACCTGCATCCGCAGGGGGCGTTGTTTGCCAAGAGGCTGGCCGGGACCATGCCCGCCAGCAGCGGCCTCAGCGTGACCTATTTCGTCAACTCGGGCTCCGAAGCCAACGACTTGGCGCTCTTGATGGCGCGCCTCAAGACTGGCGCCTGGGATGTCATCGGCCTGCGCAACGGTTACCACGGCATGTCGGCCACGGCCATGGGATTGACGGCGCTGCAGTCGTGGCGGCACAGTGTGCCTACCGGATTCGGCCTGCATCACGCTCGTCTGCCCGACCTCTATCGCGGACCATTCCGCGAGGACGACCCGCACGCCGCCGCCAAGTACGCCGATGATGTGGCCGACCTCATTCGCCATTGCACTCCCGGCAAAGTGGCCGCCTTCATCGCCGAGCCGATTCAAGGAGTCGGCGGCACGGTGGAACTGCCGCCGGGTTATCTCAAGGCGGTGTACGAAATCGTCCGCGCCGCGGGTGGGCTGTGCATCTGCGACGAGGTTCAGACCGGCTTCGGCCGCATGGGCGAACACTTCTGGGGCTTTGAGTGCCACGGGGTCACCCCCGACATCGTCACCATGGCCAAGGGCATTGGCAACGGCGCGCCGCTGGCGGCGGTGACTACTCGCGCTGACATCGCCGCGTCGCTGGCGCAGCGCCTGCACTTCAACACCTACGGCGGAAACCCAGTGAGTATGGCTCAGGGGCTAGCCACCCTTGATGTCATCCTCGGCGAGAGGATTCAGGACCGCGCCCACGAAGTTGGCGGACACCTGAAGCGGGGGCTCTCCGCTCTGCAGAAGCGCCACTCAAGCGTCGGCGATGTACGCGGGCGCGGGCTGATGCTGGGAGTGGAACTGGTCGAAGATCGCGTCTCGCGAAAGCCGGCGACCGCCCAGACCGCCGAGGTTGTTGAGCGCTGCCGCGAAATGGGCGTACTGGTTGGCAAGGGCGGTCTGTATGGCAATGTGCTGCGCATCAAGCCGCCGATGTGCATCACCCGCGAAGACTGCGACTTCCTCTGCGCGGTGCTCGACCAAGCGCTCAGCGCGCGCTCGTAGCAGCGCTGTGCCGGGTGCGCGGTACGAATCGCCCATGCCCGCGCTCGCCATTGAACTGGCCATCGCGAACCATGATGGAACCGCGCACGGTTACCACCGCCGCGCGCCCCTTGATCTCCCAGCCCTCGAAGGCGCTGTAGTCCGCGCGCATATGGTGCGTGGCGGCGCTGATCCTGCCGCTCCACTCTGGGTCCCACACCACCAGATCGGCATCGGCGCCCGGCTCAATCACGCCCTTGCCGGTGAGGCCAAAAATGCGCGCCGCTTGAGTGCTGGCGCAGTCGACGAAGGTGGGCAGGTTCATGCGGCCGGCGGCCACGCCCTGGGTGTAAAGCAATTGCACGCGGTGTTCGACCGAAGGAATGCCGTTGGGGATCTTGGTGAAGTTGCTCGCTGGCGGTTTGCCCAGTTCCTTCTGAGCGGCGAAGTCAAACGGAGCATGATCTGTGCCGACCGTGGCCACCTGCCGCGAGCGTAGCGCGCCCCAGAGATAGTCCTGATGTTCGCGAGATCGGATCGGCGGGCTCATCACAAACTTGGCCCCCTCGAAGTCCGGGCGTTCCGCCGCAGAACTGTCCAGCACCAGGTAGGGGAGGACAGTTTCGACCTTCACGTCAACGCCAGAATCCGCAGCGGCTCGAGCGATCTCAACCGCTGGCCGACAAGAAGTGTGCACCACGTACACCGCTGCGCCGGTGAGGCGGGCGAAGGTCATCAGGTGATGCACTCCTTCGGTCTCCACCGCAACCGGCCGCGACACCTCGTGCCACTCCGGGCCGACCTTGCCGGCGGCAACCAGTTCGGCTTGCCGCTCGGCCACCAGAGTTTCGTTCTCGCAGTGCGCCGTTACCACCACTCCCAGTTCTTTCGCCAGACTCAGTGTGCGATACAGCTCCTGATCGTTCACCCCGAAGGCTCCGCGATACGCCAGGAACACTTTGAACGAAGTGGTGCCATCATCCACCACCCGGCGCAGCACGCCCTCGGTCGCCTCGTCCCAGCGGGTCACGCCCATGTGAAAGGCGTAATCGCAGGAAGCCTTGCCAGCCGCCTTCGACTTCCACAGTTCGTACGCCGCCCACGGCTCGTCAGCGCGCGAAGGACAGACCATCTCAATGAGCGTGGTGGTGCCGCCGACCAGCGCGGCGCGCGAAGCTGTTTCCCAGTCGTCCTTGGCGTGGGTGCCCATGAACGGCAGGTGAATGTGCACATGCGGGTCGATGAATCCGGGGAACACCAGTTTGCCCGTAGCGTCGATCACCTCGGCCCCAGCGGCGGCCCCGGCGTCAATCCGCGCGGCAATCTGAGTGATCTTCCCGTCAACGCACAGCACATCGGCCGGGCCATCGGCGCTGGCGTTCACCACACGGCCACCCTTGACCAGCAGCTTC
>SYPI01000124.1 GCA_005804005.1 Planctomycetia bacterium | reverse complement strand
TCCTCGGCATTTGGTACGAGGGTGCGGCTGCTACGGCCATCGCGGTGAACCCCATTCCGGCTCCGGGCGCGATTGCGCTCTTGGGCTTGGCTGGGCTGATCTCAAAGCGACGGCGCTAAGCGGTCACCAAGTGATTCAACGAGCGGGCGGCCAGCAATGGCCGCCCGCTTCGTTTTGCTGCATGCCTCACTTTGCCGCCTGCGGGGAGTCCAGCGGGCGCGTAGTTTGCCCGGGTGGCTGTCGAGCACGCCAAGCGACTACTCATTCTGGGTTGGGATGCCGCGGACTGGCGCCTAGCTGATCCGCTGATCGCGGCTGGGCGCATGCCCAATCTGGCGCGGCTGGTGGCCAGTGGGGTCCGGGCCAACCTGCAGACCCTCGAGCCACGTCTTTCGCCGCTCTTGTGGACCACCATCGCCACCGGCAAGTACGCCGACCGGCACGGCATCCTAAACTTCGTAGAGCCCCGGCCAGACGAGGCTGGGTTGCGGGTGGCCAGCAGCACCTCGCGGCGCGTCAAGGCCATCTGGAGCATTCTCAGTCAAGTGGGGCGGCGGGTTGGGGTGGTGAACTGGTATGCCTCGCACCCGGCTGAACCGCTACCGGGCGCGTGCGTGAGCAATCTGTTCTGTGAGGCGGTCACGGCTGGCGCGGTCCATCCCCCCGAGTTGGCCGAGCGCATTGCGAAGCGAGTGGTGAACGCCGACCAGATCGACCGCGGCACACTTCGGCGATTCGTGCCGGGGATCGATTCGCTGCGCAGAGACGACTCACGCCTGAGCGTGCTGAGCATGGAACTGGCCCGGGCGGCCAGCGTCCACGGCGCGGCGCTGGAGGTGGTCGCCTCATCTTCGCCGCTCGATTGCCTGATGGTGTTTCACGACACTATCGACACGCTCGGTCACCGCTTCATGGAGTTCCGCGCCCCGCGCATGGCCCATAGTGCCAAGTCCGATCAGCGGGCTTTTTCCCGGGTGATGGACGAGCTGTATGTGGAACACGATCGTCTGCTGGGCGAACTGCTGGCGGCGCTGGATGCCCAGACCCGCGGCGAGTGGTCGGTCATGCTGCTCTCCGACCACGGGTTTCACAGCGACCACCATCGACCGGTGATTGTGGATGAGTCGAAGGAAGATCGCGCCGCGCTGGAAGCCAAGTGGCACCGCACCTACGGGGTTCTGGTGTGCACCGGGGCGCCGTTCAAACGTGGCGCGGTGGTTGGCGCGCCGCGCGTGGTGGACATCACTCCGACCGCGTTGGCGGTGCTCGGCATTCCAGTCGGCGCCGACATGGATGGTCGAGTGGTGGCTGAGGCATTCGAGGCGGTTGAAAGCGCGCCCCTGATGGCCGTTCCCAGTTGGGAAAGTGAACCCGGCGACGCGGCCCAGCACCCCAGCGAGCGACGGCTCGACCCATTCGAGGCGCGCCAGGCACTCAAGCAACTGGTGGACTTGGGCTACATGGCGGCGCTTCCAGCCGATGCGCAGGCGCAACTGGAGATGGTCGAGCGCGAGAGTCTGTTCAACCGCTCGGTGGTGCGAATGACTACCGCGCGGCCAGCGGAGGCGATCAGCGATTTCGAGTTGCTGGTGGCCCAGCGGCCTGATGAAGCGCGGTTTGCCCTGAGTTTGGCGCAGTGTCTGCTACAGACGGGGCGCTTCGGTGAGTGTGCCTCGGTGTTGCGCGCCTACCTGAGCCGGGTGGGATCGAGCGTCGAGGCGTCGCTGCTGCTGGCCGGGGCGCTGGCCCGCAGCGGGGCGATGGAGGAGTCAGTTCGAGTTGGGGATGAAGTCGCCCGCCAGCACGCGGCTCGGGGCGATCTGGCCCAGGCGCTGGCCGACCTGGCGCTGATGCAGGGCAGGTGGGCGCAGGCGCTGGCCGCGGCGAGGCGGGCTGCGGAGTTTGATCCTTGGGCGGCCGCGCCGCTGGTGGCCCAGGCCCGGGCGCTGCTGGCGCTGGGTGAGTTCGAGCGGGCTGCGCAGCAGTGCCTCAGTGCTGCCGAGCGTCAACGCACACTTCCTGAGCCGCACTACTTGCTTGGTGTGGCGCTGGCCTGGCTGGGTGATCGCGCCAATGCGCGCACCTCTTTCGGATTCGCGCTGGCGCTTGAGCCGGGGCTGATCGATGCGCACCGGTATCTGCGCGAACTGGCCCGGGCCGATGGCGACGAGGCTGGTGCCGCCGAGCACGCCAAGCGTGAGCAGGAACTGTTGTCCCGTGGCGGACTGGGTGGAGGGAGCGGCGGGAGTGGCTACGCGCCGGACGATCCACGCAGCCCACAGAGGTGGTCTGGGGAGGTAGCTGGATCCAACTGATGTTGGTTGGCTCTGGCGAGCCGCCCGAGTCTTGGGCCGGTTGGATGCGGTGAGACTCGGACCTGGACGGCCCGATCGTTCGTACTTCGCAGCGTCTCAGTTGACCGGCTTGAGCCGGTTTCGGTAGAGCGACGGATCGACCGCTGCGGCCATGGCTGATTCCGCGAGGGCTCCCCCGAGGAATCGGTTGATTGCCGCGGCTTCGGCCAGTGGCGAGCTCACCAGCGAGGAGTAGTCCACTTGCAGCACGCGAAAGCACGGGTGCGCCGCCAGCCACTTGTCGAGGCCGGCCAGTTGGGCGGCGTACACCGCCGCGAGGCGCTCCGGGCTCAGTGACGATCCCGCGTGCCCCCAGCGGGCCAGCATGGTGGCCTGCGAGCGAACCACCTCAAGAATGTCGCGGCGCATGAACAGCACGCGGTAGTCGCGATCGTCTGGCAGGTGGGAGACCAGAGCGTGGATGATCTTCACCACACGGCCGGAGGCGTCATTCAGCCAAGCGGTCTCGGCAGGCAGGCGCTTCACCGCTTCCAGTTCGAAGTACCCGCGCGGGTTGTCGGGGTCGGCCTGGCGGGCGCCGTCGGTCAGCGCCCTCATACCGCCGGCCACCAGCATTTGCATCGCCAGGCTGGTGCCTGATCGGGGCAGGCCGGTAACTACCACTATCGGCGATGCGGGCATCTTTCGAGTCTATCGGCGCGTTCGGAGGACTTGCTATCTTCCGCCACCCGATGGATCCAATCAAGCAGCGCCCGGCAGGTCTGCGTCCGAAGTCCGGGGTGGCATACGCGATGCGCGAGGCGATCGCCGAGGGCTACAACCGTCGCGATTTTCGGTCGGACCTGATGGCGGGGCTCTCGGTTGGCGTGGTGGGGTTGCCGTTATCGATGGCTCTGGGAATAGCCGTCGGCGTTCGGCCGGAAAACGGCTTGTACACGGCGATCGTTGCCGGGGCGTTGATTGCGATTTTCGGCGGCAGTCGGGTGCAGGTGTCGGGTCCGACCGCGGCATTCGTGGTCATTCTGGCGCCAATTGTGCACGCGCATGGCATCTCCGGATTGATGGTCGCCACTCTCATGGCGGGAGTGATTCTGCTGGGACTCGGGCTGGCGCGCATGGGCCGAGCCATTAGCCTCGTGCCGTACCCGGTGGTGACCGGATTCACTGCGGGAATCGGGATTGTGATTGCGCTGCTGCAACTGAAGGATTTCCTCGGCCTGACGGTGACCGGGATGCCGGAGGGCACCATCGGAAAGACAGTCATGCTGCTGGAGGGTCTGGGCACCACTCACTGGCCGGACTTTGCCATCGGCGTGGGAACGCTAGTGACGCTGTTCCTTTGGTCGCGCTGGATTCAGCGGGTGCCCGCAGCGCTGGTGGCCATTCTGATGGCGACCGTGGTGGCCTGGCTGGCGCACCTCATCTGGCCCAGTTTCGAGTTAGCCACCGTGATGTCGAAGTTTGCCACGCCGGAAGCCCCCAGCGGGATTCCGCGGGCGCTTCCGGCGCTGGCGATGCCTTGGGGGACGGAAATCAATCTCGCCCTGGTCGAAGCGCTGCTGCCAGCGGCGGTGGCCATCGCCCTGCTGGGCGCCATTGAGTCGTTGCTGTCGGCGGTGGTGGCCGACGGCATGACCGAGCATCGGCACGACCCCGATGGCGAACTGGTCGGGCAGGGGATCGGCAACATCGTGGCGCCGTTTTTCGGCGGGATTGCCGCCACCGGGGCGATTGCCCGGACAGCGATCAATGTGCGAAGCGGGGCGCGCTCCCCGATTGCCGCGGTGGTGCAATGTGCCTTCCTGGTGGCGGCGCTGCTGGTGCTGGCGCCGATGCTGGGGCAGGTTCCCATGGCGGCAATGGCGGCGCTGCTGCTGTTCGTGGCCTGGAACATGGCGGATCTGGGGCATGTGGTGCGCATGGTGCGCTCTTCGCCGGGGTCGGATGTCGTCGTGCTGCTCACCTGCCTTGGGCTGACCGTGGCCACCAACATGGTCTGGGCGGTGCTGATCGGCGTGGCGCTGGCCGGGCTGCTGTTCATCCGCCGCATGATGGAAGTGTCAACGGTGCAGTTGATCTCCGATCGAGAGGGGCATGCGGCACGGACAATTCCCGGCGTGCGCATCTATGATGTTGGTGGACCGATGTTTTTCGGCGCGGCTCAGCGCGCCATGCGGGCGCTGGAACAGGTTGACGACCAGACCCGCGCCGTGGTGCTTGATCTGGTGGATGTTCCCGCCATGGACGCCACCGCGCTGGTCAACCTCGAGAGCGCCGCGGCAACGCTGATGAAGCGCGGTGTGCCGATGTTCATCGGTGGGCTGCAGGAGCAGCCCGGAGTGGCGATTCGCCGGTCGTGCACTGAGTGGAATGTGAAGCCGCAGGTTTTCGCCACCATTGAGGAAGCGGTGCTGGCCGCCGAGCAGGTGGTACGGGCGCGGGCGCCGACGCAGCACTAGCGCGGGGCAGGAGCAGCCAGCTGCAGGCGGTCGCCACCGCCAACTCCGCCACCGTTCCTGCGCCAAAGTGTCCTGAATCAGTGCGGATTCGCGCAGAAGCGATAGTTCCCGCAGCGCGTTAGGCTCGAGCCCATGCCAATGTTTTTCGCACTGCTGCGCGGGGTGAATGTGGGTGGGAAACAGCGGCTGCCGATGGCGGTGCTGAAGGCGGCGCTGATGCGAGCGGGGGCGATGGCGGTTCAGACCTACCTGCAGAGCGGAAATGCGGTGTTCGACGCGCCAGCGGCGCAGGGCGGGGCGGTGGCGCGGAAGGCCATGGGCGGGATCGCGCGGGTAGCTGGCTTCGAACCCGGAGTTGTTGTCATCGGCGCGGAGGCGTTTCTCAGGATTGCCCGAGCGCATCCCGGTGCCGCGGCAGGCGCGGAGGCGAAGTGTCTTCATGTGGCGTTCTTGTCCGGGCCGCTAACCGGTGCCGCGTGGCAATCATTGGCTGTCGAGCGATTCCCGAATGAGCAGGTGACGCGTGGCCCGGCCTGCCTGTACATCCACTTCACCCAGGGCGTGGCTGGGTCGAAGTTCACCAATCAGGTGATTGACCGCGCCACCGGCGGTCTGTGCACCATGCGCAACTGGAACACGGTGCAGGCACTGGCGGGGATGGTTGGCTAGCCCGCGAGGGACGACAGAATCGCGGCGTCGGTGCCGCCGGGGGGCGCGCGCCTTCGGGTGTCAAGCCGCCGGCTTGGTAGTGCGCTCTAGCGAGGCTGGCGGATTGGGCTATGGAGCCCCGGCCCCATCGCTGACTTCAACCACGAGGCTCGAAAACCCGCGATGGGCGACATCAAGTGGGATCTCAAACACGCCATGCCGCCGCGGGTAACCATTTTGAGGACCGGGCTCGCCGTGAGGGGTAAAGTTGTCACCCCAGGGGTTCCAGATTCGGAGCATGTTCCGCTCGGAGTCGAATCCCAGCAGCGCCTGAATGTGGCCACTGGGGAGGCTGATGTGTGGTTTCTCGCTTGTGCCAAGCGTGGCAGCCAAGTGGTTGGTGGTTGC
>SYPI01000123.1 GCA_005804005.1 Planctomycetia bacterium | reverse complement strand
GAAGCTGGTGATCCGCGTCCTCGACGGCGGCAACGCCCCGACCCGCCTGCACGACATGGGCATGCTGGCTTGGCAGTACGACAAGGTGCGGGCCATGGCCGATCGCGACTCTGGATTGGTGCTCTCCTGCGGCCCGACCGGCAGCGGCAAGACCACCACCATTTACTCCAGCCTCCGTGAGATCGACATGGAGGTGCGCAACGTCATCACCATTGAAGACCCGGTGGAGTACTCCTTGGAGGGTTGCACGCAGATTCCGATCGACTCCAAACAAGGCAATTCGTTCGGCTCCATCCTGCGCAGCGTGTTGCGGCAGGACCCCGATGTCATCTTCGTCGGCGAGATCCGCGACATCGAAACCGCCACCGTGGCCATGCAGGCTTCGATGACCGGCCACCTGGTCTACACCACGGTCCACTCTCGTGACACCATCGGGGCGATCTTCCGCCTGCTCGATCTGGGTGTGGAGAGTTATCTGGTTGCCAACGCCATCAGCATGATTGTAGCCCAGCGGCTCTGCCGACTCCTCTGCCCGGAGTGCAAGCGCCCGGTTCGCCCGACACCGGCGCAGACGCTGAAGATGGGGCGGCATATCGCCGGAATCTCCACCGTGTTTGTTCCCGAGGGCTGCGACTCCTGCCTAGGAACCGGCTACCGCGGCCGACGGGCGCTGTTCGAGGTGCTGGAGTTCAGCGATGCCCTGCGGGATGTGGTTCTGCGTAAACCGACCATTGCCGATATTCGCGCGGTGCTGGCCACTGGACTTTTCACTCCGCTGCAGGGATTCGGGCTGCAGTTGGTGCTGCAGGGGCTGACCAATGTCGAGGAAATCGAGCGCGTCGCTCCGGTTGAGTGACGCTGGGCGATCTCGTCGTAGCCTGCAGCCAAGATGACGTCCGGCCCATCCAGGCAGTCCCGAGTCCACCCGGAAGACAATCCATTCGCATTGCTGCGGCTGGCTCCGCGATGGGACCTGGCGGAGTCGGACCTTCGCGCCGCCAACCTGCGACTTGCTGTGCGGCTGCATCCGGATCGCTTCGCGCCAGGGAGCGCCAGCGAAGCCGCAGCCGCCGAACTGGCCCGAGTCAACGAGGCAGCGGCACTCCTGATCGATCCGCTGCGGCGAGCGCAGATTCTGCTGGCCCTGACCGGAGGCGCTCCGACTCCGGCTCCGACCACGGAGTTCCTAGGCAGGATTCTTGGCTGGCGCGACGAACTGCAGGATCCGGCTCAGGCCGAGGCGGCGCGAGCGGCGGGGCGAGCGGAACTCACTGCCATCGGCCGCGGACTGGACGCGGCGTTTGCGGCTCTGCTCGGCCTGGAAGAATCGGCGGCCGCCAGTACCGGGACGGAACTCCGGGCACAGGTGGCGGCACTGATCGTTCATTGGAAGTACCTGCGGCGCATGCTTGATGAGGGCGGCGTCTGATGTCACAGGTCGTGCCATGGGCATGGCCCTTCGTGCCGCTGGTCGCATTGTTGTGCTGCTCAGCACTCTTCAGTGCCTCTGAGACGATTCTCTTCGGTCTCAGTGGTGCCGATCGGCGTCGGCTGAGCGAATCTGCGCCAGCTACCGAGCGCCGTGTGGCGCGGCTGCTGGCTCAGCCAGCCGACCTGCTGGTGACGGTTCTGGCGGGCAACATGGCCGTCAACAGCGCCTATCTGGCGATCGGCAATGTGGCCATTCTCGAGGCGACCCACAGCACCTTGCGGCGCTCGGCGCTGGTCGGGGCGTTGGTGCTGGTGCTCATCCTGTTCGGGGAGGTTGTTCCGAAGATGATCGCCAACGCCAGTCGCACTCGTGGGGCGCGGTTGGTCAGCAGCCTGCTGCTGATCATCCATCAGGCCATGTGGCCGCTGCGGGCCGCCCTGCGCGGATTGGTCCTCGGCCCGATGGCGCGATTGTTGCCCGGGCATGACCGCGGAGTCTCGCTGCACGAACTGGGTGAGTTGGTCGGAGAGGCATCGCAGGTGGGGCCGCAGGAACGCGACCTGCTGCGCCGGGTGCTGGCCCACCGGCAGCTGCGGGTGCGGGACATCATGACCCCGCGGCGAGAGGTGGCCAGCGTTGGGCGCACCGACAGCCATGAGACCATCGTCGCTGCGGTGCGGCGCTCCCGCGTCAGTCGGCTGCTGGTCCATGATGGATCGATGGATCGGGTGATTGGACTGCTGGCCGTTCGCCCCTATCTGCTGGCGCCGCGCGATGGAGTTGCTCCCCTTGATCCGTGGATGAGCGTTCCCAGATACATTCCCGCCGTCGCCTCGCTGGAGCAGTTGGGCGTGTTCCTAAATCGCCACGATGCCACTATCGCCGTAGTGGTCGATGAGCACGGCGGCACTGCCGGGGTGGTCGCCGTTGAGGACATGGTGGAGGCCCTGCTGGGCGATCTACCGGACATCAACGAGACGCCGCTCCAGCCGCCGCGGCCGATGGCCGGGGATCGTTGGCTGATTGACGGGCGAATGTCACTGCCGGAGTTTGGAGTTCGTTTCGCGGTGGAAATGGAGGCGGCGCGCCCTGGCAACGTGTCGGGGCTGCTGATGCAGGAGTTGGGGATGGCGCCAGCGATCGGGATGAGCGTGAGCCTTGGCGGCCGACGAGTGGAGGTTGCCGGTATCCGAGAGGGCGCGGTGGCGCAGGCCATTGTCTGGCCGATTCGGCCGGGAGTTGCTCATGACTCCTGAGGCGATCGCTGGCCTCTGCGTGGCGATTGGTGGGATGGCGGGCTGTTCGTTCTTCGGCGGATTCGAGATGGGCGCCTACTCGGTGAACCGGGTGCGGTTGGCAGTGCGGCTGTCGCGCGGCGACCGCCGGGCCCGACTGCTGCGTGAGGAACTGGTTCACCCGAATCGGATGCTGGCGGCCTGCATGATCGGCAACAATGCCTCGCACAGTCTGGTTTCGCTCGGCGTGGCCATGATCACGGTGGAACTGGTCATGTCCGAGTCGGCCGAGATGGCCCTGAATACCGCCGTGGTGCTTCCGGCGGTGTTCCTGCTCGGCGAGGTGGTGCCCAAGGACCTCTACCGGCAGCTGGCCGACTCATGGACCTACTCCAGCGTCGGAGTGTTTCGCGTGCTGCGCATGGTGCTCAGCGGGCTGGGACTGATTCATCTGGTGCGCGGAGTGGGCGACTTCATCGGCGCGCTGCTTGGGATCGGCGCCAATCAGGAGCAGTCAGCACGGACGCAACTGACCGCACTTCTGCAGGAGGGCGCCGGCGCCGGGGTGATCTCTCAGGAGCAGGTCACGCTGGCCGATCGGATGCTGGCCCTGGCCCCGGCGGCGCTGTCGGGCTGCATGATTCCCTGGCGGCAGGTGACAACGCTGGCGCTCAGTGCTGATCCGCTCGCCCGCGAGGCAATGCTGCGCAAGGGAGTTCATCGCCTCGTCCCGGTGATAGATGAGGCCGGGCGGGTGGTTGGGCAACTGGATGCTTTGGATGCCGCCCTTGATCCGGGAGCGACGACAACCAGGCTGATGCAGTCAGTCTTGATGGTGACTCCGTCGATGTCGGTGAGCGAGGCCATCGTCCGGATCCGGCAGGGGCGGACTGACATGGCGGTGGTTGCCCTAAGCGATGGCACGCCGGTGGGTCTGGTGACGCTGCGGGACTTGGCGCAGCCCATGCTGGGGCGTCTTCCCGGTTGGTAGAGCGCCGCTATACTCGCGTTTTCCGCGCCAGTAGCTCAGTTGGCTAGAGCACACCCCTGAGACGGGTGAGGTCGAAGGTTCGATTCCTTTCTGGCGCATTCGGGTGGTGTTTCGGCGCGGCGCTTGTCCGGGGTCGCTCGCTATGATGCCCGCCCTTCTCCGGGGCCGCACCAGCCAAGGAACCAGCCATGAGTCGCGCCAAGATCAGCGTCATCGGAGCAGGAAATGTCGGAGCCACCTGTGCCCACTGGGCGGCCGCCAAGGAACTTGGGGACATCGTCCTCTTGGACATTCCCGACCGCGCTGGGGTCGCCAAGGGCAAGGCGCTCGATCTGGCCTGCTGCGGTCCGATCGAGGAGTTCGACTGCCGCATTACTGGTACCAGCGACTACGCCGACACCGCCAACAGCGATGTGGTGATCATCACCGCCGGTCTGCCGCGCAAGCCGGGGATGAGCCGCGATGACCTGATTCAGACCAATGTGAAGATCGTCCGAGAGGTGGCCACGCAGGTGGCGGCGCATTCCCCCAAGGCGATCCTCATCGTGGTGAGCAATCCGCTGGATGCCATGGTGTACACGGCCTGGAAGGCCAGCGGCTTCCCGACCAATCGCATCCTCGGCCAGGCTGGCTGCCTGGATGTGGCCCGCTTCCGCACCTTCCTGGGAATGGAACTGGGCTGCTCGGTAGAGGACATCCAGGCCCTGCTGCTCGGTGGCCACGGCGACGACATGGTTCCGCTGCCGCGCTTCACCAGCGTGCACGGCATCCCCATCACCATGCTGCTGGCCAAGGACAAGATCGACGCCTGCATGCAGCGCGCCAAAGTCGGTGGCGGAGAGATCGTGCAGTTGATGGGTACCAGTGCCTACTACGCCCCAGCTTCGGGCTCGATCCAGATGGCCGAGGCTATCGTCAAGGACAAGAAGCGAATTCTGCCCTGTGCCGCCTACTGCGAGGACGAGTTTGGGGTGTCCCCGGGACAGAAGGGGGCCGGTTACTTCGTCGGTGTTCCATGCGTGATCGGCAAGGGGGGAATGGAACGGATCGTTGGGCTGCAACTGGATGCCGAGGAGTCGCGGCTGATGGCCGAATCGGTAAGCCATGTGAAGGATCTGGTGACCACGGTCAGGCGAATCTTCCCCGATCTGGGCTGAGTTCACCCTTGCGGCGGCGACCAAATCTCGCCTGGTGATGCGGGGTGAGCCGATATCGGCTCGGTGCGTTTTGCTCGGCCCCTTTTCCAGATTGATCCGGGCTGGTGTTTTCTCATCGCCGGATTGACATTGCTGGGACTGGCGGTGGTGATCCCCGAGCAGGCCAAGGTTCATCAGCTCCGCAATCAACTTGCCGCGATGAAGCGCCTGGAGACGGCCGGCTATGGCCGTATGGAGGCGTATGTCGGATTTCGCGATGCCATCGAGGGGCGTGATGAGTCGCTGATGCGACGGCTGGCGGCCAGTCAGCTCAATCTCATGCCGCAGGGGACAACCCCGGTGCTGGTGGCCACTTCTATTGATGCCCCGGTCACCGAGTGGATCGATTCCACACTTCCCGAAGTTCGCTACGAG
>SYPI01000009.1 GCA_005804005.1 Planctomycetia bacterium | reverse complement strand
TCAGAGCGTGTCCGGAATGCTCGGGGTCATCGAGCCGGGAACGCTGGATGCCGATTCGTATCTGATCCTGCTGGCGGACACTGATGGCGATGGTCTGGTCCGGGCGCGCCTCAGACTGATGAGCGAAGTGCAATCGCACGCCCTGCTGCTGCCCGTTGACACCTGCGCCCCCATGGCGGCGCTGCTCAGCGTTGATTCGCCAGGCTGCGCGGGGACTGAAGCCTCGGCCTGCGTACCGACCGGTGCCTACATCATTCGCGTCGCCCCCGGCCTGGCGGCCAATCCAGCAACCGCCAGCCCGGAGTGTCCGGCCGACGCGCGGTACGCCCTGACAGCCCTTTGCGAAGAGCCCTGCGATCCGCCACCGGGCGGGTGCCCTGGGATAGGCAGTTGCATTGAGCAACACGGCAGCCCCGGCTGCGCGGATGTCGAATGCTGCGCACTGGTCTGCGCCAGTGATCCGGTGTGCTGCCAATCAAAGTGGGACGGATTGTGCGTGGCCTCAGCGGCGGCATTGTGCGGCTACCTGCCCCCTCTGAACGACTCCTGCGCCACCCCCCAAGAGATGACCGTGGGCAACATCCAGATCACCACCCTGCTTGCCAGCCCGACAAATCCGCCGCTGGGAATCACCTGCGTCGGCACCTCGCCCGGAGCCGATGTCTGGTTCAAGATCAGTGGCCTCAGTGGCGCACTCATCCTCTCGACTTGCCCGACCGCCGACTTCGACAGCGCCATCGCCGTCTACACCGGCGACTGTGCCGCACCGACCGAAGTTGCCTGCAACTCTCAGGCTCCGTGTGTCGGCACCTTCTGGTCAGCGACTGTGTCGTTCGCCGCCGACTGCGACACTACTTATCTGGTGCGGGTTTCGGCTAACGGGACCACCACCGGCGTCGGCTGGCTCTCGCTTTCCACTGACTCAAGCAGTCCCTGCGCGGTCTGCACTGGCGACATTGATGGCAGCGGCGCAGTCGATGGCTCAGATCTGGCGACGCTGGTCTCACAGTACGGTGGCCCAGGATCGGCCGACCTGGACGGCGACGGCAGCGTGACCGGCTCCGACCTGTCAGCGATGCTCGCCGGCTGGGGTGCCTGCCCCTGACACCGGCATCGAGGACAGCTGCCGACGAAGCACCTTGCCGGTGGGATTGCGCGGCAGTGCCTCTAAGCATCGCACATCGCGCGGCACCTTGTATGGCGGCAATGTCTCCCGGCAGGTAGCCCGGATGGCGGCTGGATCGAACTCGGCCCCATCGCGCAACTCGACGAAAGCCACGGGTACCTCCCCGCGCATGTCGTCTGGCTCGCCAACGACGGCCGCATCTTTCACACTGGGGTGACGGCGAACTGCATCTTCGATCTCCCGCGGGAACACATTCTCGCCGGAAATGATCAGCATCTCCTTGATGCGTCCGGTGATGCGCAGGTGTCCGTCAGAATCGAATCGCCCCATGTCACCGCTGCGGAAGTAGCCGCGCTCGTCGAACGCCGCGGCAGTTTCATCGGGCATGCCGAGGTAACCAGCCATCACATTGGGGCCGTGAATGCGCACTTCGCCATCAGCCCCGACCGGCATATCGGCTCCGTCCGGCCCGACGATTCGCTCGTCTACCCAATCGACCGGCCGGCCGACCGACCCGGCCCGGTACTCCTCGGGCATACACCAGTTGGCAACCGGTGCAGTCTCGGTGAGCCCGTAGCCCTCGGAGATTCGTACGCCGAATCGTTCGTGGAACGCATCGCTGACCGACATCGGTAGCGGCTCGCCTCCGGACACCGCGTAACGCAAGGTGCGGAACTCCTCCCCGGTGGCATCGCGAACAGTGCGCAGGGCGTTGTACATGGATGGCAGCGCCACGAACACCGTGGCTCGGTGCGCTCGGGCCAGTTCAATCACTCGGCGCGGCACGAATCGCGCCGAGTAAACCGCCGTGCAACCCAGCGCCATCGGCAGCAGCGTCAGGATGGTCAGCCCAAAGCTGTGAAACTGCGGCAACACGCCAAGCATCACGTCATCGCGGGTGAAGCGTGCCCGGCGTCTGACCTGCTCCATGTTGGCGGCCAGATTTCCGGCGGTGAGCATTACACCCTTGGGGCGCCCAGAGGTGCCGGAGGTGTAGAGCACTACAGCCAACTCCCGGGTGCGCAACCCGTGCGGGAGGCGCAACGGCGGGATGCCACGCCGATTGACCTCCTCGAGCCGGAGCGGCTTGGTCCCTAGCGGCGAGCCGCCGACCAGATCAATCATCGGGCCTACCGTGACGACCGTGTCCAACTGGGCGTTGCCGGCGATGTAATCGAGGTCGCCCCGCGACAGCAGGTAGTTCAGCGGGACCAGCGTGCGGCCCAACATCCAGGTGGCCAGGGCGGTGGCCGGGAACAGCCCGCTGGTCGGCAGCATCACCCCGATTCGCTGAGCCGTGCTGGCCCGCTCGATTGCCGCGGCCAGGTGGAGGGCGTAGCCCAACAATTCGATGCGTTGCCAAGCTCGTCGATCGTCGATCACCCCCACCGAGCGGGGCCGCAGCAGGCAGGGAACAATCAACGAACGCAGCAGGCCCATGGCGGGTCAGGATACGGCGCTGACTGCCCCGCGCTCACCCACTCGGCGCGTCGTCGTTCATCATGAAGGTGGCCGTCGAGTTGAAGTACGCCATCATCTCGGCCCGCTCGCACTCGGGGATTTCGGCATCGGCCAACGCTTGGCGCATGTTCTCCACCCAGGCATTGCGCTCTGCCAGCCCACTGCGGAACTGGGCGTGCCGCATGCGCAGGCGCGGGTGGCCCTTGCGCTGGCTATAGGTGGTGGGCCCGCCGAAATACTGAATCAGGAACTCGGCCTGATTGCGGATTGGTTCGTCAAGCGACGCGGGAAACATGTGGGAGATGGCGCCCACCGATGGCACCCGGGCGTAGAAGGCCCGGGCGATGCGCCAGAATGCCTCTGGTCCGAGCCGTTGGAAAATGCTGGGCAGCGCGCTGGCGGAAGGATCGGCTGTCATCGGGCGGTCGTATAGTAGGACTCCATGGGCGCCCTTTCGGCACTAGCCATGCTGTTCAGTCTC
>SYPI01000122.1 GCA_005804005.1 Planctomycetia bacterium | reverse complement strand
CGCTGGATTTAGGTTCCAGTGGGGAAACCCGTGCAGGTTCAACTCCTGTCGCCCGCATTGAGAAGGCGGGGGAACTCCAGAGCAACTCCTTGAGGCTTGGGCTAGGCTGCGCCGCCGATGGACTGGAATCCCTCGTCCTGGCAGTCGCGGCCTACCCGGCAGCAACCCGATTACGCCAATCCGGCGGCCCTGCGAGGCGTCTGCGAACAATTGCGGAAGTTGCCGCCGCTGGTGACCAGTTGGGAGATCGAATCTCTCAAGAGCCAACTGGCCGAGGCCGCCGAAGGCCGCCGCTTTCTGCTGCAAGGGGGCGACTGCGCCGAGAGTTTCGATGACTGTACACCCGGGGGGATCGCCAATCGGCTGAAGATCCTCCTGCAGATGAGTGTGGTGCTCACCCATGGCGCGCGACGCCGGGTGACTCGCGTCGGGCGTTTCGCCGGTCAGTATGCCAAGCCGCGTTCGGCTGAGATGGAGACTCGCGCCGGTACCAGTTTGCCGACTTATCGCGGCGACAATGTCAATAGCGCGGACTTTAGCGCGACAGCGCGCCAGCCCGATCCGCAGTTGCTGCTGCGTGGCCACGAGCGGAGCGCCATGACCCTGAACTTCATTCGGGCTCTGGTGGAGGGTGGGTTCGCCGATCTTCATCATCCGGAGTACTGGGACCTCGGGTTCGTAGAGCACTCGCCGCTGGCCGCCGACTACCGCCGGATGGTGCATTCCATTGGCGAGAGCCTGCGTTTCATGGAAACGCTGGCTGGAGCGCAAGTCGCCGAGATCAGCCGGGTCGACTTCTTCACTAGTCACGAGTGTCTGCTGCTTCCATATGAAGAAGCGCTCACCCGGCAGGTACCGCGGCGCAGCGGCTGGTGGAACCTGTCGACCCATTTCCCGTGGCTGGGGCTGCGCACCGCCGTCGCCGGGGAAGGGCATGTGGAGTACCTGCGCGGAATCCAGAACCCGATCGCCGTGAAGGTCGGCCCTAACTCGCAACCAGCGCGGGTCGCCGAACTCTGCCAGATCATCAATCCAGCCAATGAACCGGGGCGTCTCACTCTGGTGCATCGAATGGGGGCGCACGGAATCGCCGCCGCGCTGGGACCGGTGATCGACGCTGTGGGGCGCAGCGGTCAGCGGGTGGTCTGGGCGTGCGAGCCGATGCACGGCAACACCGAGTCGGTCACTCCGAGCAGCGGCCCCGGCAAGGGAGTTCCGATCAAGACCCGCAAGTTTACCCACATCCTGGCCGAACTGGAGCAGGCCTTCGAGATCCATCAGGCCAAGGGCTCGGTGCTCGGCGGCGTTCACTTTGAACTGGTCGGTGAGGACGTGACCGAGTGCACCGGCGGAGCGCGCGGGCTGACCGACGACGATCTGGCCCGGGCCTATCGCTCGCAGGTTGACCCGCGGTTGAACTATGAGCAGGCTCTGGAACTGGCCATGCTGATTTCGCGGCGCATGGCCCGTGATTCGTCCAGCTAGGCCCACTTTGCCGGACACCTGCCCGCTGCGTCGGTCCGCCACTCCGAGCCTGTAGGATCGCCCCTTCGATGCATTCCAGCCGCCGCAGTGTCGTAGTTACCGGGGTCGGGCCGGTCTGCGGCTTCGGAGTTGGAGCGGAGGCGTTGTGGAACGGGCTGGCCAGCGGTGGCACCGCAATCGCGCCGATTGCCCGATTCGATGCCCACGCGTTTCCCTGCCCGCTGGCGGCCAGCGTCCCCGCCGACGCGCTGGATGTGCTCAAGTTGGTTCCCAAGAGTTATCGCAAGGCAACCAAGGTCATGGCCCGCGATATCGAGATTGCCGTGGCGGCGGCCCACGCTGCCGTAGCAGATGCGGGACTCACCACGCGAGGCACGGCTGAGGGCCAGCCGCCCACGATTCCAGCTGGCCGGGTTGGTTGCCACATTGGTGCCGGGCTGATCGCCGCTGACACCGATGAACTCTCGGGGGCACTGGTGACCTGTCGACGGCCCGACGGGACCTTCGACATCGGCGCTTGGGGTCAGGCTGGGATGCAAAACCTCACGCCACTGTGGCTGCTGAAGTATCTGCCAAACATGCTGGCCTGCCATGTCACCATCATCCATGGCTGCGAGGGACCGTCGAACACCATCACCTGCGCCGAGGCGTCCAGCGGACTGTCGCTGGGCGAGTCGCGCCGCGTTATCGAGCGGGGCGCGGCCGATGCCTGTCTCTCCGGTGGTGCCGAGAGCAAGATCAATCCGATGGGCATGCTGCGCCAGCATTTCGCTGGGCGAACCGTCACGCCGGGCGCGGGCGAAGATGCTTTGGGTCTGCTGAAACCTTTTTCAACCAGCTCCTGTGGCACAGTGCTGGGTGAAGGCGGCGGGTTGCTGGTGCTGGAGGAACTCGAGTGCGCTCGACGGCGGGGGGGGCGCATTCTGGCCGAGTTCGCCGGGTTCGCCGCTGGACAGTGCGGCGCCGACACTCTCGGTCAGGACCTGTCGGGCGCTGGTGATGATGTTGCGGCGGTCATCAATGGGGCACTCAACGATGCGGGCATGAAGCCGGGGGAAATCAGCGCGATCGTTCCTCTGGGCAGCGGGACTTCCACTTCCGATGCCGCTGAAGTGGCTGGGCTGCGCCAAGTGTTCGGCGCTCGGCTATCAAACATTCCGCTGGTGACGATCATTCCCGCCGTGGGCAACTGCGCCGCTGGAGCCGGGGCGCTGGCCGCCACTACCGCGGTGCTCTGCCTGGATCGCCAAATGCTGCCAGCCCGTCGGGCCGGTGGCGATTTGCCGGGAGTCGATGCCAGTCCGTGCGCGGCGCGGTCGATGCCGCTTTCGAGTGTGCTGGTGGTCACCACCAGCCTCGGCGGACAAATCACCGCCGTGGTGTTCAGGAGGGCGGCATGAGCGGTCCGCGGATAGTGGTGACCGGCATGGGTTGGGTGACGCCGCTGGGCCACTCGCTGGAGGCGGTCTGGCCGCGGCTGGTGCGGGGCGAGTCGGGGATGAATCGCACCAGCCGCTTCGATGCCCGCACCTTCCCGACCACATTCTGTGCCGAGGTAAAGGACTATTCGATTGCGCCGTTCGTGCGCGACGCGGCCGTGCACGCCACCGCCGGATTGAACTCGCAGTTCGCGCTGGGCGCAGCGGCGCAGGCGTGGAAACAGGCTCGCTTGCATGAATCACCGGCGTCTGATCTGCGCCGCGTCGGCATGTACCTCGGCGCTGGCGAGGGCGCTCTCGACAGCGAAAACTATGTGGCCACCAATATCGCCTCATGGAACGAGAGCCAGAAGCGCAGCGACGGCGCGGTCTGGATCGCCGAAGCGCTGAGGCGTATGAACGGCCTGCGGGAACTTGAGCAGGAGCCCAACATGCCGCTGGCTCATTTGGCGCGTGAGTTTGGCATTCGCGGGCCAGCGTCCAACTGCCTGACAGCCTGTGCCGCTAGCACTCAGGCCATCGGCGAGGCCTTCGAGCAATTGCGCCGCGGCGACACCGATGTCATGCTGGCGGGCGGCACGCACACCATGATCCACATGCTCGGCGTGACCGGATTCAACCGGCTCACCGCGCTATCCGCCAGCACCGGCGATCCGTGCGCGGCATCACGACCCTTCGCCGCCGACCGGGACGGCTTTGTCATGGGCGAGGGCTCAGGGATGGTGATCCTCGAGACGCTGGAGCACGCCCGACGGCGCGGCGCCACCATCTTGGCGGAGGTTGCGGGATACGGGTCCAGCGCCGATGCCTATCGGATCACCGACATTCACCCCGAAGGGCGGGGGCCCGGCGCGGCCATGTCGGCGGCGCTGGCTCAGGCGGGCATTGATCCGCGCGCGGCGCGCCCCGACGGTCGTGCCCCGGTTGACTACATCAGCGCCCACGGCACCGGGACCACGGAAAACGACTCCATTGAAACGCTGGCGGTGAAGCGAGTGTTTGGCGATCAGGCCCGGCGTCTGGCGATGTCCAGCCTCAAGAGCATGATGGGCCACCTCATCGCCGCCGCCGGCGCGGTGGAGTTCATTTCCTGCGTTCTCTCCATGCAGAACAGCGTCCTGCTGCCGACCATGAACCTGCGCAATCCCGATCCGACGCTTGATTTGGACTATGTGCCCAATGCCTCGCGGGCGGGGAAGGTGGACATCTGCCTCAGCAACTCGTTCGGGTTCGGCGGCCAGAATGACGCCGTAGTCGTGCGGCGCTTCGAGGAGTAACCGATCGTGGCGCGGTGCCTCAAGCCCGCCCGCATCTGCGTAGCGCTGTTGGTGATGGCGGTGGCTCTGGCGGACTGGCTGGCCGCCTCAACGCCCCAATGGTGGAAGGGCGCTTCGGGGTATGGCCCAGCCGACGACCAGCGGGCTGGCCAACTGGAGACTCATTTCACTGCCGCGCTTCACCGCCTCCGCGAGAACGACCAACCGTGGGCGATAGAGATCGAGGCGGAAGACCTCAACCGCTGGCTGGCCTGCCGCGCGGTGCGCTGGGCGGACTTCGACCCGGAACTGGCTTCGCTGAGTGAACTGGCCCGCTGGCGACTGGACGCCCGCGCGGGTCGGCTGCTGGTCGCCGCCGATCAGGGGGGCTGGATCATGGGCGCCTCGTTGCAGCCCGGCGTGGAAACTGGCGGGCTGGAGCTTGGCCTAGCACAGGCCAGCATCGGCTCGCTGCGGGTTCCAGCCAGTCTGGGGTCGGGCGCGCTGCACTCCCTGCAGCCGGAACTGCGCCGACTCATGCAGTTGAAACTGGTCGACGGCCGTACGGTGGAACTGGTCGACATCGAGCTCCTCCCCGGGCGGATCGTCCTGCAAATGCGCACCCGGGGGCCCTGAGTCGCCGACCGCTACACTTCGAAACCCCAGCTATGCCGCAGATCACGATCAACGGAACGGCCTGCGAATTCAGCAAGGGCCAGACAATCATTCAGGCCGCCGACGCTCATGGTGTCGAGATTCCGCGCTACTGCTTCCACCCCGGGCTGAGCATCCCGGCCAACTGCCGCATCTGCCTGGCTGAGGTGTCCCAACTCAATCCCAAGACCGGCAAGCTCGAACGCATCCCCAAGTTGATGCCCACCTGCCACACCGCTGCAGTTGACGGCATGGTGGTTTCAACTGTGTCGGAGCCAGCCCGCGAGAACCAGAAGCAGGTGATGGAGTTCCTGCTGATCAATCATCCGGTGGATTGCCCGGTTTGCGATCAGGCCGGCGAGTGCACCCTGCAGGACTACAGCTACCAGCACGGCAATGCCCAGAGTCGCTTTCAGGAACAGAAGATCAAGCAGCCCAAGAAGGACGTTGGCGAGCACGTCCTGCTCTACAGCGATCGCTGCATCATGTGCACCCGTTGTGTGCGCTTCACTCGCGAGGTGACTGGGACCAACGAACTGATGGTCAGCGGCCGCGGTGGCACTGAGTCGATCGATGTTTTCCCCGGGCAGGCGCTTGAGGCGGCCGGGATGAGCGGCAATGTGGTTGATCTCTGCCCGGTCGGGGCCCTCTTGGACAAGGACTTCCTATTCAAGCAGCGGGTGTGGTTCCTGAAGCGGGTGCCGTCGATTGATGGCATCACTGCCAGCGGCGACAACATCTGGGTTGAGCAGAACGAGGGGCGAGTCTGGCGATTGAAGCCGCGTGAGAACGCCGCGATCAACCAGTGGTGGATGACCGACGAGGTGCGCTACGGCTGGAAGTTCATTCACAGTGATGAGCGGCTCACGCTGCCGACGATGCGCGGCGCGGCAGTTGATGGCGCTGACCCCGCCGGAGCCTGGAATGCCGCACTCTCCCGGGCCGATGCGCTGTTGCGCGGCGCGGTGGCTTCCCGCACGGGCGTGGCACTAGCAGTCAGCCCGATGCTCTCCTGCGAAGATGCATTCCTGCTGGCGCACACGGCGCTGGCCTACGACCCCGACGCCATCCTGGGCATTGGGCCGGTGCCCGTCAGCGGCAGCGATAGAACCGTGGGCACATTCACCATCAGCGCTGAGAAGGCACCCAACGCCCGCGGGGTGCGCCGAACTCTCGAAGCGGTGGCGGCATCCTTCCCCGGCCGCAGCAGCGGCGCGACGGTTCACGACTGGTCGGCGCTGCGCGCGGCATTGGCCAAGCGCGCCGGTGCCGCCGTGATCCTGACCGGCAACTATCCCGGTGCGTGGCAGACTCCGGAGTTGATCGCGGCGGTGAATGGCCACCCGTTGCTGCTCCTGGACACGCTTCGCGGGCCGCTTTGCTCCAGCGCGGAAGTGGTGATGCCCGCCGCCACTTGGCTGGAGAAGGACGGATCATTCGAGAGCGCCCGTGGGCACTTGCAGGGATTCTGCCGGGCCATCGAGCCGGTGGGGGCGGCTCGCAGCGAAGGCCAGGTAGCGATCGACCTCGATGCCATCCGGCGCGGGGTGAAGGGCGATCACTTCGATGTGGCTTCAATCCGCGCAGAAATGGGGGCGACCGCCGCGATGGAGAAGTTCGCCACCCTTTGCCAGCCGATCGATGCGGCGCGTCGGGCCACCTCGGACATGCAGTTCGTAGAGATCTAGCCGGGCAGCATGGCGGCACCGCCAACTCCAGCGCCGTCGGGAGATCAAAGTCCGCTACGGGAAGTGTGGGCGTTGGCGTGGCCAACGGTCCTCACCATGACCTCGTACACGCTGATGCAGTTCGTCGGCAGCGTGATGTTGGCGCAAGTCGGCCCGCTACAGGTGGCCGCTCAGGGCAATGGCGGCATCTGGTCGTTTGTTCCGCTGGCATTCCTGTTTGGCGGGCTCACCGTGGTGAACAGTTATGTCGCGCAGAATCTCGGCGCCGGGCGGCTGCATGCTGCGGCGCGATATGGCTGGGCCGGTCTGTGGTTCTCCGGGATCACTTGGCTCTTCATTCTGGTGCCATACGGGCTGTCGCTGCCCCGGCTCTTCAGCAGTCTGGGGCACTCACCAGAACTGGCGGCGATGGAGAGTTCCTACGCGCAGGTGCTGGTCTTCGGCGGCATCATCTCGCTGTCGGGAAAGGCCATGAGCCACTTCTTCTTCGGCTTGCACCGCCCGAAGGTGATCACCATTGCCGCTATCGCCGGGAACCTAGTGAACATTCTCACCAACTTCATCCTCATCTATGGTGAGGCTGGCCTGCCGGCGCTAGGACTGCGCGGGATTCCCGGCACGCCCGCCCTTGGGGTGACTGGTGCAGCCATCGCCACCGTGTTGGGAACATCCGTCGAGGTGAGCATCCCCCTCACAGTCTTTCTCTCGCGGCGCATGGATCGCGAACTGGGCACGCGCCGCGCCTGGCGGCCGCAGTGGAGCGCCCTGCGCGACTTGGTGCGCACCGGCTGGCCAGCGGGCATTCAATTCGGCAACGAGATTTTCTGCTGGGCGATCTTCATGAGTGTGCTGGTTGGCAGATTCGGCGAACTGCACCTCACCGCAGGCTGGGCGGTGCTGCGCTACATGCATCTGTCGTTCATGCCAGCGGTCGGATTCAGCGTGGCCACCACCTCGCTAGTGGGCCGTTACATCGGGGCCGGCAATCCCAACACCGCCGTGGCCCGAGCCCACACTGCGCTCTTGATCTCAGTCATTTACATGGCGCTCTGCGGCATCATGATGTGGACATTCAGCGCCCCATTGGTGAGTCTCTTCGCCGAGGGGGCCCACACCGACCCAGCCACCAGCGCCGAGATCGTGCGCATCGGCAGCCGCATCATGCTGGCGGCGGCGGTCTTCCAGGCCTTCGATGCGGTGGGCATCGTTTACTCCGGGGCGCTGCGCGGTGCCGGAGACACGCTCTGGCCCGGCGTGGTCACCATTGTGCTTTCGTGGGTGCTGATTGTCGGATTGGGTTGGGGATTCGTGGTCTGGACACCGGGCCTTGAGTCGTTGGGGCCGTGGATCGCCTCGGCGGGGTACATCGCCGCCTTGGGAGCGGCCATGGCATGGCGCTTTGAAAAGGGGCCGTGGCGGACCATGCGGCTGGTTGATCCGAGTCGGCCCGATGATGCCGCAGCGCTGGTGGCACCCATCACCGGCGGTGCCCCGGAACTGTCTGGCGCCGGGTCCATTGAGGACATCGCCGACGCAGTCCAATGTGCTACAGTTGCCCCTTCGCCCAAAGCCCAGGAGCAGCAGAATAGGCATGCCGACTGATACCGCCCGCGACACCGCCAACGCCCGCACCCAATTCGAACTCGGCGCCCAGCATGAAGCCGAAGGCCGCACTCCGGAGGCAATCAGTGCCTACCGGCAGGCGGTTGAGCTTGACGGAACGCCGGATCAGGTGTTCCGCCTGGCGTACCTGCTCGACCTGCATGGCGAGGACGAGGAAGCGTTCGGGCTGTACGAGCAACTCTGCCGACTGCCGCAGCCACCGGTGAATGCCCTGAT
>SYPI01000121.1 GCA_005804005.1 Planctomycetia bacterium | reverse complement strand
CGCTGATGAGCCGACCCCGACTGCTGATGATGGACGAGCCATCCATGGGGATCGCGCCCATTCTGGTGGCCCGGATCTTCGCCGCAGTGCGCGAACTAAACCAGCGCGGCACCACGGTGCTGCTGGTTGAGCAGAATGCCCGGGCGGCTTTGAAGATGAGTCACCGTGCCTATGTGCTGGAAACCGGGCGCACCATCCTTGAGGGCACTGGGCAGGCCCTGCTGAACGACGAGCGGGTGCGGCGGTCGTACTTGGGCGACGAGGCCGCCTGAGGCTGGCCGCGACTACCAGGTGTCGATGTTGATGGAGTGAATCTCGCCCTTGCTGCGCCGCGGTGCCAGCGAGTTCAACTCTTCGGGACGGTCATCGAAGGTGCAGCGGTCTACTGAGTAGAACCCGGCAAACTCCCATTCCGACATGGTCTCGATTCGGCCCATGAGCAGGGTTTCGACTTCAGCGAGATTGCGGGCGGTCAGCCAGCAGAAGACATAGGCCCCGTGGCCGGGGCGGCGGCGGTCCTCTACCAGCGCGATGGCCTGCCAAAGAACATAGCCCAGTTCGCGGCCCTGTTCGTCGGTGTTCTCCTCCGGGTCGACATCCAGTTCCAGGTCGAGCGCCTCGCGAAGTTGGAGAAGGATCTCATCCAGATCGGGGTCCTCGTCGTCCTCGACTGCCAACACTTCCCGCTGCGTGGTGCAGGGTTCTTCGGTCCGCTCCAGAGTGTCAGGCCAGGTCTGCAGCACTTCCTTCAGACCATGGCGCGCCAGCACCCGCTCGATGCGGCCGCGCATGGCCAGCGGCGCGTGGATCGACAGGCCCTTCCAGGCATCGAGGAACACTTCCATCATCGGCTCCTCGGCGGTGGCCCCGAATCCGACCGACGCGTCTTCCAGAAGGATCGGTTCGTACTCGCGCCACACACTGAGAAACCGCTCCAGCGGCATGACCTCGCGGGCCACGAACACATCCACGCTGCGATAGGCATCGCGCGAACTGACCTCGAGCACCGGGGTGATCTCCTCCGGCATGAGATCGAGCGCGTCCTGAGCCACCCGCTTCAGCCGATCATGACTGACCACAATGTGGAACACATAGTGACTTGCCTCGGCGTCATCGCCCAGTTCATAGGTCAGGGTGTATCCCTGCTCCGGGGCCGGCAGTGACACCGGGAGCATTCCAAGCGGCAGGGAATACTCCCCCACAGCGGCGCGGTCGAGGTCAGTCCTGAGCCGGTACTTGCGCATGTGCCGAATAGTAGGGGGGCTTCGGGCCCGGACAAGCCGGACTCACCAGGGAGCGTCGGAGTTCTCAACGCACTCGCGGTCGCGGATGATTCTGATCTGGTCTGCCGGGACTAGGTTTCCCTGTCCCATCCCCGGGCAGGGCGTACGTCGACGAGTCTTCTCCCAAGCCGCGGGCGTCTCGATGTTCTCCGGCCAGAACGGCCAGGTGCGGCACTGCAGCGGCCGCGCCTCGTACACCCCGCAGATAGCTTTCCCCGGCATGGTGGTGCGGTCAAGAAACACGCAATCCAGCCCGAATGAGGTGGGGGTCTCGTTTAGCGATCGCCGCTGGCCGATCTGGCGGGTGTGTCGCTTCTCGAAGTCGTCCTGACTGAGTCCCAGCAGCTTGGCCAGCGCGGCACCCTCGGCCGGCGAGTACCAGACGGCTCCTTCGCCGCCCGTGCAGCAGTTGCCGCACTGGGTGCAGGAGAAGCGGAGTCCGTCACGCCACCAAGGCTGCGTCATACGACTCAGGCCGGTTCCGCCTCGTCATCGCCGCTAAGTGGCGCGCCGTCTTCGGCCGGCAGCAGCACCGACTGCGGCGCGTACTGCTCCACATCAGTGATGGTGGTGGCCACGGCCATCGGCTCTGCACCGAGCGCCTCAGCAGCGCGGCGAGCAGCTTCCAGACCGGTCATGTCGGCGTCGTCATCCATCTCGGGTTCGGCAACCAGCTTCTGAATGCGCAGGTTGGCGTACGGCTCGAAGCCGGTACCGGCGGGAATGAGGTGACCCAGCAGCACGTTCTCCTTGAGTCCGATGAGGTTGTCGACCGCACCCTTGAGGGCCGCCTCGGTGAGCACCTTGGTGGTCTCTTGGAAGCTGGCGCCTGACAAGAAGCTCTCGGCCTGCAGGGAAGCCTTGGTAATGCCCAGCAGCAACCGCTTGGCGCGGGCGGGCTGTGGCTTGCGGCTCTTGGCCGGGGCCTTGCCGTCGGCCTCGGCGGCGGCATTGGCCGCCTTGAGGTCTTCGCGCAGGACCAGCGCGTCCTTGGGCAGGCCAGAGTCGCCCGGCTCGGTGATGATCAGCGATCCGGCCAGCACTTGGTTGCACTCCTGGAACACCCAGCGATCAACGACATCGTTGGGCAGCAGGGCGGTGTCGCCGATCTTCTCGATCTTCACCTTGGAGAGCATCTGCCGCAGGATGACTTCGATGTGCTTGTCAGCGATCGGCACACTCTGGGCGCGGTACACATTCTGAATCTCGCGCAGCATGTACTCGTACAGGGCATCCTCACCCTGAATGTGCAGGATGTCGCTGGGAACGCGCGGACCTTCGGTCAGGGCATCGCCTTCGCGAATGTTGTCGCCAGCGTGAACCAGCAGGCGCTTGCCCTG
>SYPI01000120.1 GCA_005804005.1 Planctomycetia bacterium | reverse complement strand
TTCGCGCGTGGCGTGGAGCGTGGTCCAGCGGTGGTCAGTCGGTCCAAACAGCGTGACGGTCGGTGTTCCAAGGGCCGCGCCGATGTGGCGGGTGCCGGTGTCGTTGGTCACCAGCAGCGCGGCGCGGGTGAGCACGGCCTTGAGCGCGCCGAGTGAGCCGCCGGCGCCAGCAACATCAAGCGGCCGACAAGTGGTCTGCGCGCACAGGCGAGCAGTGAGTTCGCGCTCGGCGGGTGAGCCGGTGACCACCACTGCTAGGCCGAAGTTGGCTGCCAGCGCATCGGCCAGCGCGGCAAAGCGGTGCGGGTCCCAGCGCTTCATCGGCTTGCTTGCGCCGGGATTCAGCACTGCGAAGGGCTGGTGAACACTCGCCAGCAGTCGATCGGCCTCATTCTGGTCTTGCACAGTGCACGGCAACCACACCCGGCGGTTGGTGATCTCCTCACCGAGCACCCAGCCTCCCAGTTCGGCGTACCAGTCGACCGCGCTCACTGGCTGGCGTCGCGGGGGCGTTGGCAGAGCGTGAGTCAGCAGAGCGCGCCTCATGTCGCGCGCTGAGCCAACGCGGTGTGGAAATCCGGCCACGCGGGCGATGAGCGCGGTGCGCAGGCTGTTGGGCAGAAGCACGGCCATCGAGTCGCGCGGGACTCCGGCGTGGCGCAACTGCCGCGCCGCGCGCGCCGGGCCGAGCAGTCCCTTGGCAGTGAGCGACACGATGTGCAGTGGGGGATGGGCGTCGCTCGTTGCGCCCTGAAGCAACCCGCTGAGCGCGTGGGGAATCGCCACCCACAGCGGCGCCGGATTGGTGCGAATGGCCAGCGCCCGCAGTAAGGGCGTGGCCATCACGCAGTCGCCCAGCCATGTCGGCATGATGACCACCGCGTTCTGGGCGGAGCGGAGAGTCGGGCCACCCGGCGCGGGGCTCACGGGGCAGCTCCCCAGAGTGAGGAGCCGTGGCGCGAGCGGTACCACCCCTCGGTGGAGCGGCGCAACTCGGCGGCAAATCCGATAGCCACGAGTTCCTCCCCCACCAGCGTGGCGCGGACGCGATCATCCAAGACGGTGAGCGACTCGAGAGTGACCCCGTTGCGCTCGGCGATGGCCCAGGCGGCTGAGGCCACGGTGTTGCGAGTTTCTTGGCGTGCCAGCGGATCACCAGTTAGGGCCCGCAGCACGATCGATGAGCGCGGTCGATCATCGGCCAGCAGCGCGGCGACTATCCGTTCCACGGCGCGCGGCAGGTCGCCCTCGACGAAGTCGGCCAGACTTCTGGCGCGATCGATGTCACTCCCCAATCGAATAGTGCGGCAACCAGCCGCCGCACCGGCTTCCACATCGCGCTCGGCGTCGCCCACCATCCACGAACGAGTTAGGTCAAGATCTAGCGATTGAGCCGCCGCATGCAGCATTCCCGGCGAGGGCTTGCGCCACGGATGGGAGCCGCGAAACTCCGCCACGGTTGCCTCGGGGTGGAACGGACAGTGGAAGAACGCTTCGATCAACGGTGCATCCGGCGCGGGGGCCGGGAGCGCGTCGGCGGGGCCGATCGTCGGCGAATGCTGCGGCAGGGGCAGTCCCAGCGCGGCTGCCAACTGTTGCGTGATCCGCTCATGAACCTGAGTGACCGATGTAAGTGAAAACGCGCCGCGCGCAACTCCGGCCTGATTGGTGACCACCACAACCGCGAACCCGTGCTGGCGAAGTCGGGCGATCGCTGCTGGTGCGCCGTCAACTAGCCGCACCCCATCCGGATCGCCCAGATCACCGGCGTTCTGGATGAGGGTGTCGTCCCTGTCGAGAAACACGGCGCGCCGCACGGGCGCATCCTATTGCGGCGCGAAGACTCAGAACACCACAGAAGGCTTGGTCGCCGGAGTCGAGTATGGCAACCCGTCTCCGAACGAAGTGCCGATCGCTCTGGCCGCGGCGATCAGGGGGTGGTCCAGACCGACCAGCCGCTGTTTTCCAGCGGTCTCCAGAATGTCGATGTCGCCGAAGACATTGCCGTGGCGCACCACCAGTCGGCCCCTGGCGCCGGTCATGAGCGTGGCGATGGCGTGGTGACCGAAGTGGGTGGCCAGAATCCGGTCCGGGGCGCTGGGCGCTCCGCCACGCTGCACATGCCCCAGCACGCTGGCGCGGCTCTCAACTCCGGTCCGCTTCTCAACCTCTTCGCAGACCCATTGGCCGATGCCACCGAGGCGCACCGGATCGGCGCTGCGCGGGTCCATTCGCGAAATCATCTTGGCGCCGCCGCGAGGGGAGGCCCCCTCGGCAACCGACACCACGGCGAAGCCGGGTCCCCGCGCCATGCGCGCGCGGACCAGTTCGCAGACCAGATCGATGTCGAACGGGATCTCCGGGATCAGGATGACATCGGAGCCGCTGGCCACACCGGCGGTCAGGGCGATCCAGCCAGCATTGCGGCCCATCAGTTCGCAGACCACTACGCGGTGATGACTGTCGGCAGTGGAGTGGAGCCGGTCGAGGGCGTCAGTTGCCGTGGCCACGGCAGTCAGGAAGCCGAAGGTGATTTCCGTGCCGACCATGTCGTTGTCGATGGTCTTGGGAACCCCGATGACATTGAGTCCGGCCTTCACCAGCGGCGCCACCGCCGCCATCGTGCCGTCGCCGCCAATGACGATCAGCGCATCAAGGCGGTGCTCCCTGATCGTGTCGAGGCATGGACCGACCCGGTCCTCGAAGCGCGGGTTGCCAGCGGCGTCGTTGCCGAGGAAGTAGCGCGCCGGATTGGCCCGATTGTTCGAACCCAGAATCGTGCCGCCGCGAGTGAGGATCCCGCTGACGTCCTTGGTTCCCAACGGGCGCACGCGGTTTTCCACCAGCCCCTGAAAGCCGTCCTCGATGCCGAAGACCTCAATGGAGTGCTGGTAGATGGCCGTCTTGGTGACGGCCCGGATGACGGCATTGAGGCCGGGGCAATCGCCGCCGGAAGTCATCACACCGATGCGGCGAATCTGGGACGCGGGGCACATGAACCCGGCGAGGGTACCAACCGCCGTTCGCTAGCATCGAGCCATGAATCGCGACGAGGACCAGCCCGCTCCGCCGCCCAAGCCAGCCGCGCCCGACGCCGAGGCGCCGCCGACCCATGAGGAGGTTCGCGCTCTGCTGGCCGCCCGCCGCGCCAAACTGGATCGTCTGCGCACCGAGATGGGGGTGCAGCCGTTCGGCACGCGGCAGGCCGGACTGGAATCGCTGGCGTCGGCCCGGGCCAAGTTCGATGAGGCGGCCCATCTTGAGTTCGCCGCCAAGGGACCGGACCGGCGCGGTGGGGTGCGTGTCGCCGGTCGGGTGGTGCAGCATCGCGACATGGGCAAGATCGTGTTCTGCTGGCTACGCGATGATTCGGGCGACTTGCAGGTAAGCGTTTCGCGAGCCGATGTCTCGGAGGCGGAGTTTGCTCTGGCCAAGATGCTCGATTACGGCGACATCGTTGCCGCCGCTGGCAAGGTGGGCCGCACCCAGCGCGGAGAGGTCTGCGTCTGGGCCACTGGACTTTCCATGCAGTGCAAGAGCCTGGCCACGCCGCCTGGCAAGTGGCACGGCCTGAGCGACCCGGAGATTCGCTATCGCCAGCGTTCGGTCGACATGTACGCCAATCCGGAAACGCTGCGCACCTTCGCCGCTCGCTCGCGGATCGTGTCGTTCATTCGCCGTTTCATGGAACAGCGTGGATTCCTCGAGGTGGAGACCCCGATGCTCCAGGCGGTCGCTGGTGGCGCCGCCGCCCGGCCGTTCGTGACCAGCCACAACGCCTTGAGCCTCAGCCTCTATCTGCGCATCGCCCCGGAGCTGTACCTGAAGCGCCTGCTGGTTGGCGGCATGCGCCGGGTCTTTGAGATCAACCGCAACTTCCGCAACGAAGGGGTTGACCGCAGCCACAATCCGGAGTTCACCGCGCTGGAGGCCTACGAGGCATTCGGCGACAGCGGGACGATGATGGAACTGACCGAGTCGCTGCTGCATGAACTGGCGGTGGCCGAGGCCGGCGCCACCGGGGCGGCAGGAACTGTCCTGCCATTTGGGGAACTGCAGATCGACTACGCCCGGCCGTTCGTTCGAGTCAGCTGGGAAGAGTTGTTCCAGAAGGCGCTCGGTTTCGCCGCCAGCGATGCCGCCGCGGTCCGCACCCGGGCGGCGAGTGAGGGGATCGCGCAGGCGCAGACCGCCGAGCCTTGGCTGCTGGCCAGTGAACTGTTCGACCGGCACGCCGAGGCGGGGATCGATCCGGCCCGGCCCACCTT
>SYPI01000008.1 GCA_005804005.1 Planctomycetia bacterium | reverse complement strand
GTCGGCCGATCAAGCAGGCGGGCCGGGTCTCGGGCAATGTGGGTGCGCGCCTGCAGCCAGCGGAAGAACACGCGCATCGATGCCAGATGCCGCGCCACGCTGGTCGCCTCCATTGACTTGGCGCCCGACAGCCAGCGCAGGTGCCCGGCCAAGTGCGCCAATGTCACCCGGCGGACATCGCGGACTCCTTCTTGGGCCAGTTGATCTTCGAGGATCGATAGGTCGCGGCCGTAGGCCTCAAGCGTGGCCTTCGAGAGGCCGCACTCGATCCGGCAATGCGCCAGGAAGTCACGAACCAGTGACGCGAAGGCCAATTGGTCGGCCATGAGCGGACACCTGCACGATGGCTGGGACGGATCGTGGGCGGATGAAGGTATCGGCTCGGGCATCGCCGACCGAGCGCCGGAAGTTCACTTCCATGTTGATGCGGTGGTACATGGCGCAGCCGTGGAAACCCCCGCAGCAATACTGAAAGAGGTCCTCGATGCCACCCATAGTGAATCGAGATGCGCAACGGGGATCGTTGAGATCCACATGCGGGCAGCAGCGCAAATCGTTTGTCTGGTCGTCCATGGCCTCCGCGGGGCGCCCGGCCTTGAGCGCGCCCATCTCTTCAGGGGGCATCGGCCTCAAGCATAGCCCGGCTGCAGATTTCCTCTGCCCTCACTTCGCGGTCAGAGCAGCGGGACGATCGCGCGAGTCTGACCACGGAGTACGGGTTGGAGCGGAGTGCGGGTCAGCGGGGGCGCAGTGTGCGCGGGAAGGTGATCAGTTTCGCGGCGTCCTTGGCCATGGCGAGGGTCTGCTCGGTCAGGGCGTTGGCCCGCTCGCAGCCGTCCTTCAGGATGGCCAGAATCGGCGCGTCGTCGCCCTCGTACTGGGCACGGCGCTGGCGCATAGGTTCCAGCAGCCGATTGAGCTCCTGGGCGACCTCGGCCTTCACATGCCCATCGCCGAGGTTGTCGCCACGGGAGTAGCGATCCTTTAGTTCGGCCACCCGGGCCTGATCCTCGATGAAGGCTTCGACATACTGGAAGAGCGCGTTTGAAGTGTCGCCCGGCTCGGTGGGGCTCTGCCGACCGGTGAAGATCTTCTTGACCTTCTTCTCCACTTCCTTGGCCGGATCGGCAATGAAGATGGCGTTGCCCAGCGACTTGCTCATCTTGTTCACACCGTCGATTCCCATGAGCCGCCCGACTTTGCCTACCTCAGCCCGAGGAACTGGGAACACTCCGCCGAGTTTCACATGGTCGTCATCCTCGGCGTGCTCATCGACGCCGCAGAACACCTGATTGAAGCGCCGAGCTACCTCGCGGGTCAGTTCCAGGTGGGGCACCTGATCCTCGCCAACCGGCACGCCGACCGGGCGGAAAGCCAAAATGTCGGCGGTCTGGCCCACGGCATAGAGGGGGAAACCGAAGGAGTAGTTCTCGCCGAGCCCTTTGATCTTGATCTCGTCCTTGAGGGTCGGGTTGCGCATCACCCGGTTGAACGGGAGCAACATGGCGAAGAGGAAGCAGAGTTCGGCGATGGCTGGCACTTCGCTCTGGAGGAAGATGACCGCCTTCCTGGGGTCGATGCCCATGGCCAGATAGTCGCGCACGATCTCGATGCAGTCGCGGCGGATTCCCTCGGGCTGCTGCACGCGGGTGGTGAAGGCGTGCATGTTGGCCAGGATGAAGTAGCAGTCGTGGGAATCCTGCAGCTGCACGCGGCGCTTCACGCTGCCGACCCAGTGGCCCAGATGCAGGCTACCGGTGGGTGTGTCGCCGGTAAGAATCCGTGGTCGCTCGTTGGCCATCGCGGCGCGAGTCTAGCGCCGCGCGCCTCACACCATCAGCGGCAGCAAGAGCAGGTTCACCGAGTTGAAGCTGGCGTGCGCCACAAACGGCGCGGTCAGCGAGCCGGTGCGCTCGAAGAGCCAGCCCAGCGCCAGCGAGAGAGTGAAAACGGCTGCCATGCCGGGCGCCTGCGCGCCGGGGGGAAAGGCCCCGGTGTGCATCGCGGCGAACACCAGCGATGTGAACACGATCGCCCACCAGGGCCGAGCGCCGAGTCGGCGCATGGCGCTCTGCAGCATGCCGCGGTAGGCCAATTCCTCGAAGGCCGGAGCGACTATCGCCGCCAATGCGATGGCCCCCAGACCCCACGCCCCGCCCCCGCCCCGCGCCAGTTCAAGCAGTGTCTGGTGGCCGATCGCTGGCGGTTCAAGTCCTCCGAGCTCTACCTGAACCCAAGCCGCCGCCATCGATGCCAACTGAATAATGGGCCACGACAGCGCGGCGATCGCGGCGCCCAGAAGTGCCGCGCCGCGCGAGCCAACTCGCCCTCCGCGCCGTCGCAGGGTGACGATGGCCAGCACAGCCACCGGCAACTGCATGGCGAACACTCCCAGCCCGGTGATCGATTCTCCGCGCAGGGTGTCGTCGCCGGGCGGTACACCCGCGATCTGCATGGCCACGGTGCCGCCGATGGCGCCGGAGAACAGCAGTGCTAGGAATCCGCCGAGTGCTTCGCCCGGCGAGACCGGCCAGCCAGTCACCTTGGGCTCCAGCCGAAGACGGCCAAGGGCGGCTAGGCAGCCGACCATTGCCAGACCAGCGATTCCCGAGATCAGCACAATCGTGCCGCCACCGATGGGGGCGGCGCTCTCGCCCTCGGCCGGGCGAGCCGATACAACTACCTCCGTCGGCGGCTGCGCCGCGACAGGTGCCGCCGTGCCAAACGCACTCACCAAGATTGTGGCTCGCAAGAGGCAGGAAGTGGCGCTGGCCAAGCGCACCCTGCCGATGGAGGCACTGCAGGAGCGCATCTCCGAACTGGGCCGCCCACGCAACTTCTTCCAGGCGGTGGTCGCCCATGGCAATCGGCGCAGCACCCGGATCATTGCTGAGGTGAAACGGTCCAGCCCGAGCGCCGGCATCATCCGCGCCGACTTTGACCCGGTGGCCATCGCCAGACAGTACCACCGCGCCGGAGCCGCAGCGATTTCTTGCCTCACGGATGAAGCTGACTTCGGTGGAAGCCTTGAGTTCATCCATGCCATCCGCGATGCCATCCCGCTGCCGGTGCTGCGCAAGGACTTCATCATCGATGCTTATCAGGTTTGGGAGGCCCGCGCCTTCGGCGCCGATGCCATTCTGCTGATCGCCGAGTGCCTGACCGAGGCGCAGATTGTCGACTTCCAGATTCTGGCGGTAGAACTGGGCATGACCACGCTGGTTGAAGTGCACGACCTCGACAATCTCTGGCGCGTGCAGCCGCACATCGGCTTCCCGCACCGCGGGTACAGCTTGCTCGGGCTGAACAACCGCAATCTGAAGACCATGAAGACCGACCTGAGCCACTCACTGCGCATCGCCGACATGATCGAAGACCGTTCCATAGTGGTCGCCGAGTCGGGCATTCGCACCTCGGCCGATCTGCTGCAACTGCGCGCCCACGACATTCATATCGCTCTGGTCGGTGAGCATCTGCTGCGACAGCCGGACCCCGAGGCGGCTCTCAAGGCCCTGTTGGCCTAGGCCCGAGCGGCCAGCGCGGTGCGCGGCGCGAAGATCAGTTCGGCGATCTGCACCGCGTTGAGCGCCGCACCCTTGCGGATCTGGTCGCCAGCGGCAAACAGTTCCAGCCCGTGCCCCGGGTCTTGCCCCATGTCGGCACGGATGCGCCCCACCAGCACATCGTCCTGACCGGTGGCCGCCAGCGGCTCGGGGAATCGGTTCCCCTCCCGATCATCCACCACTCTCACGCCCGGCGCACGACTCAGCAACTCACGGGCTTCCTCGGCGGTCATCGAGCCGTCAAGGGTGAGATTGATGGCCTCGGCGTGGGCCCGCAGTGTGGGGATGCGCACACAGGTCGCGCTGACGCGGACCTGAGAGTCGCCCCAGATGCGGCGCGTCTCATGGAGCAACTTGCGCTCTTCCTCGTTGTAACCATCGGCGCCGATCGCCGAGTTGTGACTGAAGCAGTTGAACAGGCACTGCCGCCCCAGCACGGTGGTGTTCAACGACTTCCCGGCGGCGAAATCGCGGGCCTGCTGTTCCAGTTCATGCATGGCCGCCGCACCAGCGCCGCTGGCCGCCTGATAGGTGGCCACCACCATTCGCCGCACCGGCACTCGGCGGTGAATCGGCGTCACCGCCATCAGGGCAATGATGGTGGAGCAGTTCGGGTTGGCAATGATGCCGGGCTCGTTCAGCTCCGACAGTTCAGCGCCGTTGATCTCGGGGACGATCAGCGGCACGCCCGGCGTCATGCGGAAGCAGGAGGAGTTGTCGACCACCCAGGCGCCCTCGGCCACCGCCCGCGGGCACCACTGGCTGGAGATTGACTTGCCCGCCGAGAAGAGGGCCAGATCACTGCCCTCGAAGCACCCCTCGCGCAACACCTCGCAGGTGCACTGCCTTCCGGCGAACTCGATAGTCCGGCCCTGGGAGCGTTCGCTGGCGAACACCCGCAGGCGGCCGATCGGCAACCGGCTCTGCGCAAGAACAGAGCCCAGTTCCTGACCTACCGCGCCGGTCACCCCCACGATTGCGACATTGATCTGGGGCGGCCTCTCGGTCATGCTCATGGCAGAGTAGATCGGGATTGCGGCCGAATCTCAATTGCAGATGGTCAAATCAGAGCGTAGTTTTGGGAATCGCCCGTTGGCGCACTTGCCCGCGAGGCCAGCACCCACGAAAGGGACAACATCATGCCACTCAAGAACACCACTAAGTCCCGCAAGCTCACCGCCGCCGACCTGAAGAAGATCACCGGTGGCGCCAGTGCCTCCGTCAAGGGCATCTCCAAGAGCGGCCGACCCAGCCTCAGCGGCAAGTCCAGCATTCGCTCCCCGAGCACATCGTCCCGCGGGCGCTGAGCCCCCTGACCGGGGGTTTACGCCGCGTCTGCCATCTGCCGCCGGACCATCTCGGCGAAGACGCCGTTGGCGTTCAGTAGTTCCGTCCAGTTGCCGGACTCGGCTATCCGTCCGTCTACCAGCACATGAATACGGTC
>SYPI01000119.1 GCA_005804005.1 Planctomycetia bacterium | reverse complement strand
GGGCAGCCACTCCAATCGGGCCTACAAGTATGAAACCCTCGAGAACGAGCGGCTGTTCCTCTCGCACGATCTCGACGCCCAGAGTGCCGCGGAGTTGCGCAGCATGCTGCAGGCCGAGGGCCGCCTGCTCTCGCGGATGCTGTTCACCGCCACTCAGCCAGACTGGGTCTTCATCGCCGTGACTCGCACCGTGGACGCCGACGGCGCATTTGATGCGCCGAGCAATACCGGAGCCTATGACCACGGCACTCGCTCGCTGATTACCCGGGATTCGGGGGCCAGCCTGCGCCACGAATACGCGCACGCGTTGCATTTCGGCCACCAGCAGCGGCTGGGACAGCGGCACCCGATCTGGATTCTGGAGGGGCTGGCGTCGCTCTTTGAGGACTATCAAGCCGCGCCGGACGGTTCAGTCAAGTTCCTCCCCAACAGTCGGCACAATGTCGCCTACAAGCAGGTGCGCTCGAAGCAGGCCAAGCCGTGGCGAGTGATGTGCACCATGAAGTTCGACACCTTCATGAGCGACCCGCTGCGCTACTACCCGCAGGCTCGTTCCATGTTCGAGTTCATCGCCGGCCGCGGGTTGCTGGAGCGCTTCTACCGCGAATACACCGCTGGCTGGAAGTCGGATAGTTCCGGAGCGCGCGCGCTGGAGCGCAGTTTTGGCGTGCCGCTGGCTGAGATAGATGCCCAGTGGCGGGCTTGGCTGCTATCCCGTGGAGCCGTAGACGACGTGGTTGAAGTCGGCGACGGCGCGCTGGGGGTCAGTCTGGCGGAGGAATCAGATGGGGCCCGCGTAACCCGAGTCTTTGGCGGCAGCGCGGCCGATCTGGCCGGCCTGCGCGGCGGTGACATCATTGTCGGTGTTGGCACGCGTACTGTGCGCTCAATCGCCGAAGCCGTGGAAGCCGTGGCGGGCCACAACGCCGGCGATCGGGTAGAAATCCGCTTCCGGCGGCGCGGCGCATACCAGACCGTGACTGTTACCCTGCTCCCGCTTCGCCCCAACTCGTTCGCAAAGGAGTGACCCGTGCAAGTCCGAATTGTTGCCAAGAATTTGGTGCTCTCGGCCGACGATCAGACCCACATTGAACAGAAGGTAACCAAGCTGACCCGCATCTCCGATCGCATTCAGGAGATTGACGTGGTGGTGGAACGACTGCCGCGCGGCTACCACGTGGAGCTGGTCTCGGATGTGGAGCGCCACCGCGATTTCATCGCCAACGCTACTGCCGACGAACTGCGCGACTGCATCGACCAGGCAATGGACAAGAGCGTCCGCCAACTCACCGACTGGAAAGAGCTGACCCACAATCACAAGCATCATCCGGAGCGGCGCTCTGGCAAGGACGCGGCCAACTGATGAAGCTGAGAAGTCTGGTCGTGGCCAACGCCATCAAGCCTGGCCTCAAGGCCCGCAAGCGCGACGAGGCGTTGGCCGAGCTACTCGATGTATTCCTGGCGGCGATGCCAGCCAACGGAGCCTTCGGCAACGGGCTGCTCGCCCAGCGCGAGGTGCTGCTGAAGGCGCTAATCCGCCGTGAGAAGCGCGGCACCACCGGCTTCGGCCACGGGGTGGCCGTGCCGCATGTGAAGCTGCCCGGGGCCGGTGCGCCGCGCGCCGCGATCGGGCTCAGCGAGGAAGGGATCGAGTTTGGCGCGCTGGACCGGGCCCCGGTGCATTCGGTGTTTCTGTTGTTCAGCGGCGAGGACAACGCCGCCGGCCACGTGGAGGCCATGGAGTCGATCTTTAGCAACCTTTCCAAGGAACGATTCCGAAACTTCCTTCGACAGGCCCGGTGCGTAGAGGAAGTGCTGACTCTGCTCGACGAAGCCGACACCGGGCTCCACAAGGGCTAGCTCCGCGTGGCCTCCGCCACAGTCACCATCGTCAATCGCCTCGGGCTGCACGCCCGACCGGCGATGGCGTTCGTGCAGCGGGCCAACGCATTTGCCGCCAACATCCGGGTGCGGCGCAGCGACTCCACCGAAGAAGTCGATGGCAAGAGCATTATGCAGATGTTGCTGCTGGCCGGCACCACCGGTACCGAACTGGTGATCACCGCCCAAGGCGCGGACGAGACACTGGCCCTAGCGGCGCTGGTGGAATTGGTCGCCGGGCGCTTCGACGAAGACTGACCCTAGCGCCGCTGCTCCTGCCGTGACTCCCGGGCCATCAGCGACGCCAACGCTTCGGCCGGTTGCAGCCCCTCAAACAGCACGGCGTGAACGGCCGCGGCGATGGGCATGTCGACCGCCGAGCGCGCCGCCAGAGCCGCCAGCGCACGGGTCGTTTGAACTCCCTCAATAACGCAAGGGCTAGCGGCGCAGTAATCGGCCAGCGAAGCGCCGCGGGCGATGGCTTCACCGCAACGGCGATTTCGCCCCTCGGGGCTGAAGCAAGTGGTGGCCAGATCGCCGACTCCCGCTACGCCGAAGAAGGTTTCCATCGAGGCCCCCAGCGCCACCCCCAGCCGGACGATTTCGGCCAAGCCCCGCGCCAGCAGCACGCTCTTGGCGTTCACTCCTGCCTCAAGCCCGTCGAGCATGCCCGCCGCCAGCGCCACCACATTCTTCGCTGCGCCGACCAGCTCCACTCCGAGCACATCGGTGGCGGTGTAGATTTTCAATCGCGGCAGGACCAGCAGTTGGCGGGCCTGCTCGGCTAGGGAAACATCCGGGCAGGCCGACACCATCGCCGTGGGCGCGCCGCGAACCATCTCGGCGGCAATATTGGGCCCAGAGAGTGACACGCAGTCGCGGTGGCCGCCCGAGCGCAGTTCATGGCCGATGATCCGACTGGGGAACTCCAGTGAGCCCACTTCGATTCCTTTGGTGAAACTGCAGACCAGCGCCTCATCACCAATCGCGCCCCGCAGTCGCTGGCAGGTGGCGCGGAGGAACTCGGTGGGAATCACCACCAGCGCCGCATCGACGCCGCCAAATGCCTCCGCTGCGTCCTCGATCACCTTCACTCCCGAGGGAAGTTCAAACGCTGGCATGCGGGCCGAGCGGCGCGTCCGGGTCAACACCCCGCCGGCGTCCCCCAGCGGCGGCCAAAGGCGGACCTGGTGGCCAGCCTCCGAGCAGACCCCGGCCATGACCAGCGCCATCTGGCCGTCTCCGGCAATGCTGACGATCCGGCTCATCCGCAGCACCGTACCAAACGCCGGACCCTGCTACCCTTCGCTGCCGCAGTCACCCCTCTTGGAGTCCCCCGCTTGAATCCGAATGAAGCCGCAGTCGAAGCATCCGCGCTTGGTGAGCAGGGCGGTCTGCGCCTCGAACGGCAGTTGAAACTGGCTCTGGCTGGCGGCGTGCTACTGCTGACCGCATGGCTGGCCCCAGCCCTCTTCGGGATCGAGCAGGCCGTGGCCGACATCCCGGCG
>SYPI01000118.1 GCA_005804005.1 Planctomycetia bacterium | reverse complement strand
GTCAGGGAATCACGCAGGAAACGGTTCATTGGTTGCTCCGGGCTACCTGCGCGGGTCCACGGCGCAGAGCGGCGTATGGATCGGCGGTGAAGGTCAGGATGAAGTGATGCCCGTTGTCGCCGCTGATCACCCGCTGCTCGGTGATCTCCACATCAGTGAATGGCGCCGTTGCGGCCAGAGCATCGGCAAACGACTGCACAGTCCTGTCATCCGGTGCCAGTCCCTTCAGGGTGCACTCAACAGCGGCGGGGTGCGCCGCCCCCACCGGGGCTGGCTTGGCCTTGGAGCGGGACTTGGTGCTCTTGGCGGGGGCCTTCTGTTCGGCAGCTTGCAGCTGCAGCGATTCCAAAATCATGTTCTGCGGAGTGAGGTGCGAGATGGTGGCCACCACATCGCTGGGTTCGACTGACAACGCTACGGCCTGATGAATCGCCACCGTGGCGGCCAGGAGGTCGCGCTCGCTGATCAGTTCATCGCGCAGGTCATCGATCTGCTGGGCACTCTCGCGCAGCGCCTGAGCCACGTCGCGCTCCGCGGTGGCCTTCCGGGCCGAGACGAAGGAATGGGCGGTCAGGCCGAAGGTGAGCGAGCCGATTAGTCCGACCGACAGCCACAGCGCCCGCCGCCGCTGGGGCAGTGCCGATACCTGACGCGCTTCGGATGGCAGCAGGTTGACTAGAAACTCGCTCACGCAGCCTCCTTGTTCTTCGGTGAGGCCTTGCGCGGGTAATCGGCTAGGGCCAGACCCGCCGCAGCGCTCCATGAATCGACCGCTTCGCCCGACGCGGCGACTCCGTTCCAGTCGATCCCGGCATCTAGGCCGTACGAAGTGGCCGTGGCGCCGCAGACATTGGTCAGTGATTCGGTGAGTCCCGCGCCGATGGCGGCCGGGCCGCAGACATAGATAGCCGTCGGCCACGCGCCCGGTTGGCGCCTCTCCACGCGGCGGAAGCTGTGTAGGACTTCCTCGGCCAGCGTGTTCCAGCGCCAGAGGTACTGGCCCGTGTTGGCATCGGACAAGGCGATCGGGCCATCGATCGGTGAGCCGCCAGACATCGCTTCAGCGCCCGCGGACCAGGCGAATGAACGGTGGAAGTGCAGGCCCGCTTCGGAGAGCACGGCCAACATGGCCCGGTGGTCTTCCATGTGCAGCACTGCGAACCGCGCCCCGCCATCGAGGCTGCGGGCGCGGCGCCAAACGGCGCGCAGCGAGGCCAATCCGGCGCTCTCCAGCCGAACTGGCTGAAGGCCGGCCGATGCCGCCAAGTGAACCGCGCGCATGGCGGACTCCTTGCGAATCGCGATGACCAGGTACTCACCAGTTCCGCCCGAGGTCGTGGCGGTGGTGGGCAGGCAGCCGGTCTGGATCGCCTCGCGATCAAGTCGGAAGCGGTCGGCGCAATCCCAGGCGACCGCTTCGGAGAGGTCCGAACCGGTCGTGATCGGGAACTCAGCGCAGTCAGTCAGGAAGGCCGAGGACGGCAGGGAGAGAGAACAGGCCCGGCCGCGGAAACCACTCTCGCTGACTAGGGCCCGCAGAGTCGCCGCCACACCTTGCGAGGCCGGTTCGCCGAGTGCGCCGTCGCGGGCGAAGACCGGGCAAGGCAGGGTGGCCGATGCCAGGACGGCGGGTGCCGGCCCGTCGAATCCCAGCTGCAGGAGTCGGGCTTCCCGGCGTCCGATGTCCAGGGCAATTGTCGATCGATTCGTGAGGGCATTCAAGAACACGAGTGTTGCTCCGCGAGAGGTCAGATGAGTGTCGGGGCAGGAGATCCGGGAGTCGAAGGTGTCCCCACTTGCGCGAGACGCCGCGGATGGCCAGAGTGCCATCCGCGGCGTGCTTGTCTTCGCGTTACCGCACCGCGAGTGCGGGGTGGGGGTCAGGAACAATCAGCGTTACTGGGCAGTCGGCGAAACCTTGCCGCCGCTGAACTCCCACTGCCAGTCGGTGTTGTCGCCAGCGGGCTCGGCGACCAACTGGTTGGGAAGGTCGCTAGTCGCGCAGTATCCGGCATCGACCAGCGACTGCAGGTCGGCCGCGGCGATCGCGCCGTCGGTCGTCGGAATGGCGGCCGCGCCACCCGGCAGGAACTCATTGAAGCGGGTGATCATGGTGAGGATCTGGTGCCCACGGGCCTCAGACGCTTCCACCTTGGAGTCGTCGAGGGCCGAGACCACGGCCGGAACAACCAGGGCCGCTAGGACGCTCAAGATGAGGACCACGATGAGGATTTCGATCAGGGTGAAGCCACGCTTTGCGGCAGAGATCATGCGATTCATTTCAGTCAGTTCCTTTCCCAATGCCACAGGCCCCCGAAGGAGATGTGGCAGTTTTTGCGAAGTGGGCCGCCGATCGGCCCGAACAACCTGACTGTCTGATTCACCCCCAGGGGTGCAAGTCCCTTTCTTCAAATTTCTTGGGAGCCACGATCCGCTTGCTTCGGCCGCGACAGATAGGAAGGTATCTGGTGCCGCACGCCGCGGCAGATTCTCAGGGTGAGGAGTACGAGTGCCACAAGGCCCCGTCCAACACCCAAAGCTGCAACGAACCACTATCAGGAGCTGTCCCTCTGCGATGCCTCTGCGGGCGATGCCGCGCGGCATGTCTCTGCTGGAGTGCATCGTGGCGCTGGGCATCCTGGCCATCGCCGCCACAATGTTCAGCAGCTCCACGCTGGCTGGCATCGGTGCTCAAGAGGACTCCATGGCGCTGACCATGGCGGTTGCCACCGCCGAGGGAAAGATGTCGGAGTTCCTGGCCTGTGACTGGGACAGCTTGGCAGCGGGAACCGTCTCCGAGGAGGCCGGTGGACTGGTCAATCCAGACGGCGGCCTGCTGCCGACAATGCTCCAGCGCGGCAGCCGCGAGACGGTGATCTGGCCGGGCACGCTGACAGTTCCCGGCTACGACGGGCTGGCCGTTGAGGGCATGTACTGCACGGTCACCATCGCCGACACTTTCAACGAGCAGCCGCGCACGCTCTGCGTGCTGGAGCGGTTCCGTCCGCAGACGGTCACCGAGGGCGCCGCGGTCGGTGACGGTGATGACGATGACGATGACGATGACGATGACAACAACGGCAACGGCAACAACGGCAACGGCAATGGCTAACGCTAATCTTCACCGCCACAATCCCAAGGGGTTCACGCTGATCGAGGCGCTGATCGCCTCGCTCATCACCGCCATGATCGCGGCGATGGTGGCTGGACTGGTCAGTGCCTTCCACTCCAGCACCCGGCTTCAGGATGTCCGCGCCGCAGCTGTCCTGCGCACCGCCGCGATCCAGTCGCATCTGGCCAGCCAGTTGCTGCGAACCCGCATGCTGCTGCAGCAGGAGGAGACACGCGCCCTGCTCTGGCTTCCCTCGGAAACTCTTGAGGAGTCCTCTGGGCAGTCCGGGGAGGCGGCCTTCGACCGTATCGATCTGGCCGAAGGGGAATTGGTTTGGCTCGATCTGGTCGAGTCCGCCGACGGCACCTGGGACCTGATGGAGTCGGTGGTGATCGCCGAGAACCTCGCCGCTGAGGACCTCTATGCCTACTTCACCACTGATGCCGAGTACTGGGACACGCTGCGCGACTCCCTGGAGTCGGGGGGCAAACTGAAGACCTATCCGATCGTGGAAGCAATCTCGCCGGTGCAGAGCGTCGACGGGACGGTGGCAGATGCCCCGCGCCTGCTCTTCGGCTCTGATGAAGTCTGCTCAACCTGGAGTGTGGGGGTGGAGTACGCCATCGTGGAGGCTGACGCTGAGAACGACATCGAGCAAATGCGCATCGAGGTCCGCATTGATGAGGCCATCCCGTTCCCCGACAAGCACCCGATCTGCACGAACTAAGGATCACTATGAACCTCACTATCCATCGCCTGAATCGCCAGATTCGCCGGGGCCGCCGTCGTGGCGCCGCGCTGCTGATGGCTCTGTTCGCCCTGACCCTGACCGCTACTGCCTCGACGGCCTTCGTCAAGGCCCGCGATCAGTCAGTGGCTGTCGGCAGAGCCACTGTGGATGCGGCCCGGGCCCGCACCATTGCCGGGCAGGGAGTAGCCATCGCCAAGGAAATTCTGGCCGAGGTGTTCCGCACCACCGACGAGAATCAGGCCGCCGACTGGCGCGCCGAGCTGGCCGACGGAGTGCTGCTGGACAATTATCAGGTCGGTGATGCCGTCCTGAACATCACCATCGCCGACATCGCCACCGGACTGGCGCCTTCCAGCGCCACCACCGACTTCCGCGCCGGCGTCACGGTGACGCTGGGTGATTCCTCCTTCGCCATGGACGCCGAAATGAGCCTGGCCAGCTTCGCTGATGGCCAGTTCGCCATTTGGGCCGAGAAGGAGTTCACCATGACCGGGACGAACTTCGTCGGGCTGTGGGAGAACGCTCCGCAGTCGTCCCACCGCTACGCAGTGAACATCGGCACCGAGGCGATGGAGAGCGTCGCCGGGACGGAGGGCGTGTTGATTGAGCCGGAGATTTACCTCGAAGGCGACCCGGTGCTGGCCAGCGGACTGCATGCCAGCCTGCAGGCGGCTCTGGTTGCCGACCCGGCCGGATTCGGCCGCGGCTCGCGCACTGGGGCCACCATGGTTGATTGTGGTGCGGCAGTGTCCAGCTACTCGTTTAGCGAAGGCGCCAACCCGCTCGCCGAGGGGTCCTGGGTGGCGGTGGCCAGCGCCGACGAGGCCTGCAAGACCTTCATCCACCACCCGCTGGAGTCGTCCGTCGGCTTCGCCACCGGCGACGGACTGGCGGAGTTGGAACTGACCAACATGGAAGCTGGCGCCGATGTGGCCATGATCGACCCGCCGGGCGAGCCCAACTTCTCCAACGGTCAGACCTACAACGGCGACAAGGTCTACAGCGGGCAAACCAAGACGCTCAATCCGTTCCGGGTCAACTGCGTCTACAACGGCAACACTCCGGTGAGCGGCGGCGACCTGACCATCACGAACAACTCGGTGATCACCTTCAAGAGCGGGGTGTACCGCATCGAGGATCGATTTCTGGTGGAGAACAGCCGGGTGATTATCGACGGCAATGTCAAGTTCCTGGTGAAGGGCCGGCGCTCCGACTCGGAGGCTGGCGCCCGCTTCACCATGACCAACAGCTCAATCGAGTTGAAGGACAACTCCAAGATCACCTACTGGGTCTCCCGCGACCTGTCATTCGACGGTTCGTGGGTTGGCAAGTATGTGACCGACGGGGAGCAGAACAACTCGCCCTACCTCGGCGACGGCCACATGAAGAACTGGCTGGGCAACTGGGCGGCATCGGCCTGCCAGACCTTCCCGCCGGAGGAGCCGCAATACCTCGAGCCGTGGCGCTTCAACCTGTATCACCAGGTCGAGGGCGCCTCGGAGTCGCACACCTGGAGATTCAACAACTCCAGCGTTGTGGGCAGCATCCTCAACAACCCGGCCGCAGTGGAACTGACCGGCGACAGCCAGATCTATGGCCGGATCGCTGCCTACCGGGTGCGAATGAGCGACTCCGCTTCGTTCTTCTACGACCACGAGTTGGACGACGAGGCCGCCCTCACCGAAGGCGCCAAGCCGCCCCGCGGCGGCAGCTACAGCATCCCCACCCGCATCGAATTGTCGTTCTGAGGCGGAAAGTAAATCACTATGGAGTACCCAACAGTGCATCCCCGCGGCTTCACCCTCGTCGAAGTGTTCATTGTGACCTTGATCATCATGGGCATGGGTGCCCTATGCATCCCGTTCTTCCGCTCCGACGGCCACGCGGCGCTCTATGCCGCCGCCGAGCGCATTACGGCGGATGTTGGCTACGCCCAGGCCGCCTCGATGTCTGACCCGTCCAATCCGGCCAGTATCACCTTCGGCGCCGCTGGCTACACACTCAACGGGGTGGCCCAGCCGTTGTCCATCAACTTCAACGAGTCAGATTTCGATGAGGCATCGGGAGTGACCGTGGAACTGGTGAATGTCGATGGCTCGGTCATTGAGTTCAACCACTATGGCGCGGTCGAGGGCGACCCGACGGCGGATGCGCCGCGAATTCACCTGACCGCCCCAACCGGCGAAACCATGAGCATCTCGATTGCCCCTTCCACTGGGACGATGACTCGGAACTGGGGCGGGTAGGCGACAACGCCCTTTGGCGGGGCGAGGTTTTTTTCGCTCCCAGGCTTGGTTGGCCGATAGTCGAACGGTGTCCGCCATGGATGGCGGACTTCTCGGACCTAGCCGCCCCCTCAAACGCGGCCGTCCAACACCCAGAGGGCGCAAGGAATGCGCAGGGCTCAACTCATCCTCGTCCTGCTTGTCGGACCGTTGCTGTTGATCGACAGTCGGCCGGCCTCCGCCAATCATCGGCCACCCCCGAGCAAGTCCGCCGCCGGTACTGCGGCGCCGGAAGACCCTCCAGCTGATGCGACTCCGCCCGCCGACCCGGCCGTTCCGGCCGCTCCGGCTGCACCGGTTCAGACACCCGAGGGAACCGAAGTCCCCGTAGTCCCCGTTGGCCCCGCGGGCGACGCTCCACCGCCAGCGATCGCCGTGTCAGAGCATGGCACCGTCAGCATTTCGGCGCAGAACATTGAGATTCCAGCCTTGCTGGAATTGCTGGCCATGCACAGCAAGCGCAACATCGTGGCCAGCGATGCCGTGAAGGGGACGGTCTCGGTCAACCTGTTCGATGTGCCCTTCGATCAGGCGCTCGACGCAATTCTGGATGTGAACGGGCTAGTGCGGCAGCAGACCGGCGACTTCGTGCAGGTGTACACCACCGAAGAGTGGAAAAAGGTTGAGAACACCAAGAGGCGGCGGGAATCAAAGGTGTTTGTGGTCAATCACTTGGCCTCCGACGATGTCCTGGAGTTCCTCAAGCCCCTAGTTGGTGAGGGGGGCAAGATCGCCGCTCGCGGCAACAGCGCCAGTGACTTCGAGCCCAAGCTGGGCTCTGGCGGCGGCGATGACTACGCCTACGCCACCACCCTGGTGGTAACCGATTATCCGGAGAATCTCGAGCGCATCGGCAAGGTCCTCGCCGAGCTGGATGCCACGCCACAGCAGGTGCGCATCGAGTGCACGGTGGTGCTGGCTGAGGTGGATGAGGAGAGCGCGATCTCGGTCGACTTCTCCTTTGTCAACAAGCTCGATTTCAGTAGTCTGACCAACCCGCTGGATCCGGTCGGTGAGTTGGCTGACGGCACTGTTTCCACTGACAACGCTGATGCGGTGCAGACCCACGGCGGTCTAGGGGCCGTCACCACCAAAGAACCCACACTGTCGGTGGGGGTGATCGCCAACAACATCTCCCTGTTCATCGAGATG
>SYPI01000117.1 GCA_005804005.1 Planctomycetia bacterium | reverse complement strand
TTTCTTGTGGCCTACGGATTCAGCCCGAAATCGCTCGATGTCGGCTACCAGCCGGTGCAGCCGGTGGCGTTCAGTCACGCCATGCACGCCGGGCAACTCGGACTCGACTGCCGTTACTGCCACAGCACAGTCGACCGCGCTTCATTCGCGGCAGTACCAGCCACGCAGGTCTGCATGAATTGCCACACGCAAATCCGCAAGGACAGCCCGAAGCTGGCCGAGGTGCGCAGCAGTTACGAGACCGGCAGCGCCATTCCCTGGGTCGAAGTCCACAAACTTCCCGACTACGCGTACTTCGACCATAGCGCCCACGTGAATCGCGGCGTGAGTTGCGTTGAATGCCACGGGCGCATCGACACTATGGAGCGGGTGACTCGCGTTAAGGAACTCTCGATGGGTTGGTGCCTCAACTGCCACCGTGATCCGGTGGACAACCTGCGACCCGTCAGCAAAATCACCACGCTCTGGTGGGACCAGAAGACTGAGTTGACTCAATCGGAGCGCGAGGCGCTCGTCCAGCTCTATCACATCTCACCCAGCGAGAACTGCTCGACATGTCACCGCTAGGCCGCGCTGCGGGAGATTCCTTGGATATGGACCAAACGCCAACTTCAACTGAGGCTTCGCAACTGGCACCAGCACTGCGCGGCCGTGAATACTGGCGCAGCGTTGAAGATCAGGCCCGCAGCCCGCAGTTCAAGCAGTGGCTGGAGCGTGAGTTTCAGGACGGCGCGGCGGAGCTCTCTGATGCCGATCGCCGCAGTTTCATCAAGTTGATGGGCGCGTCAGTGGCGCTGGCGGGGTTCGGTCTGGCTGGCTGTCGCCGCTGGCCCGAGACCAACATCGTTCCATTCGCCGGTCCGCCGAGCGATCGCGTCCCCGGTGTGGCGGTGGCCTACGCGACTTCGTTCAGCATTCGCGGCATCGGGGAGGGTGTGCTGGCGCGCACCTTCGACGGTCGCCCGGTGAAGTTGGACGGCAATGCCGAGCATGTCTCGGGTGCTGGCAGCACCGCAATTCTGCAGTCCCGAATTCTCGAACTGTATGAACCGCATCGTTCCCGTCAGGTGACTCAGCACGGTCACGCCGCGAGCATGGTGCAGTTCGAAGTCTGGCTCGGCGGCCGCCGCGCCGAACTGCGCGCCAACGGTGGAGCTGATCTGGCTTTCTTGGTCGAAGCCGCCAACGGACCCAGCGACGATGCCATGCGCGGGCGGCTGCGTCAGGCTTTCCCCAAGGCGATGTGGTGCGAGTACGAGGCGGCCGGGTACAGCGGCGAGGCGGACGGTACGACGGCGGCGTTCGGCAGCGCCCAGCGAGTGCGCAACGACTTCGCCAAGGCCAAGGTCATCGTCTCGCTCGATGCCGACTTCCTCTCCGGGCGGCCCGGCACCGTGGCCGATGCCGCGGGGTTCGCCGCTGGTCGACGGCTCGATGAATCCAGTGCCTCCCACGCCACTATGTCGCGGCTCTACTGCGTCGACGGTGGTCTGACACTCACCGGCATGAGCGCTGATGAACGAGTCGCTGTTCGCGCTAGTGATGTGGCGGCGATAGCCGCACAGCTGGCCGTGGCTTGCGGACTCAAGGGCAACGGTCTGAGTGCTTTGGCCGCCCGGGCTCCCAAGCTCAGCGCCGACGACACGGCGCGTCTCGGGGCGGCTGCTTTGGAATTGAACAGCAACCGCGGCGCCGGGTTGGTGGTCGCGGGCGATCGCCAGCCAGCGGCGGTCCACGCCATCGCGGCGTTGTTGAACGCCAGCCTCGGCAATCTCGGCAAGACCGTCACCTGCCTGCCACTTGCGGCGAATGGTTCCAACACCGAGTTCGCGGCGCTGGCTACGGCGCTGGGCAGCGGACAGATCAAGACTCTGGTCACCATCGGCGGCAACCCGGCATTCGACGCCCCCGGCATGGCCGAGGCGATCAGCAAGGTCGCCGAGCATGTGCGCCTGTCGCTGTGGAACGACGAGACCTCGCTGGCCGGCAAGGGCGCAATGTGGCACATCCCGCGTGCCCACTTCCTCGAAGCATGGAACGACACGCGCGCTGTTGACGGCTCAGTGTCGATCGCCCAGCCGCTCATCATGCCGCTGGTCGGCGCCGGGCAGGGCGGCCTGTCGGAAATCGAATTCGCCGCGCTGCTCTTGGGCGACGACACGGCTGGTGGCGAAGCGATCGTGCGGCGCACGCACACTGCCCGCACCGGCCTGAGTGGCGGCGGCTTCGAGACGGCGTGGCGAGCCGCGCTCGACAAGGGGATTTGGGCAGGCAGCGCCACGGCCGGCGGGGCATTGCCCGCGACCAATGTTGGGGCGGTTGACGCGCTGGCCACGGCGGCCGCCGCGGCTGCGCCCGCCGCCGACTCGCTGGAAGTCGCCTTCCACTTCGATGCCAAAGTTGATGACGGTCGATTCGGCAATCTGGCTTGGCTGCAGGAACTGCCCGACAATGTCTCCAAGCTGACTTGGGACAACGCCCTGCTGGTTTCTCCGGCTACGGCGCGCTCTCTGGGCATCTCCGGCGAAGACATGGTTCGGGTCAGCGTCAACGGCGCGACGCTCGAGTGCGTGGCATGGGTGCTGCCGGGGCAACCCGATGGCTCGTTGGGCATCGCGCTGGGCTACGGCCGTGGCGCGGCCGCTGGCCCGATCGCCGATGGGGCTGGATTCAATGCCTACACCATTCGACCACCTGGCGTCGGTTTCGTCTCCGGCGCAACCGTGTCGCGGGTGGGTTCCACCTACGAACTGGCCCGCACTCAGGATCACGGCGCGGCAAATGCACTCAGCCCGGAGATCGCCTATGGCGGTATCCAAGAGCGTCTGCCGACCTTGGTTCGCGAAGGCACTCTGAACCAGTTCCAGACCGACCCCGGCTTCGCCCGCAAGGTCGGCCATGTGGTCTCGAGCCTCTCGCTTTGGGAAGAGAGCAATCTCGACGGCGCTCAGTTCCGCTGGGCGATGTCGATCGATCTGGGCTCGTGCACCGGCTGTAGCGCCTGCGTCACCGCCTGCCAGGCAGAGAACAACATTCCGGTGGTCGGCAAGGGTCAGGTCATGCGCGGCCGCGAGATGTTCTGGATCCGCATCGACCGCTACTTCAAGGGCCCGCACCCCGATGCTCCCGATGGATTCGCCGTCCAGCCAGTCACCTGCCAGCAGTGCGAGAACGCCCCGTGCGAACAGGTCTGCCCGGTCGGCGCGACCACTCACGACACCGACGGCCTGAATGTGATGGTTTACAACCGCTGTATCGGCACCCGCGACTGCAGCAACAACGGCCCCGACAAGGTGCGCCGCTTCAACTTCGTCGACTGGCACCGCCGCAGCCCGGAGCGCGGCGAGGGCATCATCAAGACCGACGCCGAGTACTACACCCGCGAGGGTGCCGAGAACTGGCTGCGCATGCAGTTCAACCCGGATGTCACGGTGCGCATGCGCGGCATCATGGAAAAGTGCACCTTCTGCACCCAGCGCATTCAAGCCGCCAAGATCACTGGCAAGAATGCCTGGGCCAACGCGGGTGGCGCGGCCACCGGTGCGCCGAACTTCCTTATCCCCGACGGAACCATCGTGACCGCCTGCCAGCAGGCCTGTCCGACTGGGGCCATCGTCTTCGGTGACTTGAACGACGCCAACAGTCGGGTGTCGAAGTTGCACAAGCAGGGGCGCTCGTACCAGATGCTCGAGGAACTGAATGTGAAGCCGCGGGTGAAGTACATGGCGCGGGTGAACAACCCGGCGCTGACTCCGGCCGCCCCGGCCGCCGGACACGGCCACGACGGAGCGCACGGATGAGTCAGACCACTGCCCCCATCTCTGAGCGCGATCGCGGTTTCATCGACTGCGACAACACCGCCGACACCCCCGGCTCGCGGTCGCCGCTGGTGCTCAACATGCACCGGTTCCACGATGTCACCCATCAGGTGTGTCGTGTCTCCGAGGCACCCAAGGCGCCGATGGCCTGGTATGTGGCCTTCGCCATCAGCCTGGCGATGGTCAGCGTGCTGGGCGTGTGTGTGCTCTACCTATTCGCCACCGGCGTTGGCGTGTGGGGCTTGAACAACCCGGTGATGTGGGCCTTCGACATCACCAACTTTGTCTTCTGGGTCGGTATCGGCCACGCTGGCACGCTCATCAGCGCCATCCTCTTCCTCTTCCGCCAGAAGTGGCGCACCGGAATCAATCGCTTCGCGGAGGCCATGACCATCTTCGCGGTCATTTGCGCTGGTCTGTTCCCCGGCATCCATGTCGGCCGCGTCTGGCTGGTGTATTGGCTCTTCCCGATTCCCAACCAGATGGACTTGTGGCCACAGTTCCGCAGTCCGCTCCTGTGGGACGTCTTCGCGGTGTCCACATACTTCACCGTGTCGCTGGTCTTCTGGTACGTCGGCCTTATTCCTGACCTGGCCACGCTGCGCGACCGGGCCAAGGGCCGCATCCAGCAGATCGCCTACGGATTCTTCTCGCTGGGTTGGCGCGGCTCGATGCGCCACTGGCACCGCTACGAGGTGGCCTACCTGCTGCTGGCTGCGCTGGCTACCCCGCTGGTGCTGTCAGTGCACTCGGTGGTGTCGTTCGATTTCGCCGTCAGCCAACTGCCCGGCTGGCACACCACCATCTTCCCGCCGTACTTCGTGGCCGGGGCCATTTTCTCCGGCTTTGCCATGGTGGTCACACTGGCAGTGCCGGCTCGTCAACTGTTCGGACTGAAGGACCTCATCACCCTTCGGCATCTGGACAACATGAACAAGATCATTCTGGTGACCGGCTGCATGGTCGGCTACGCCTACTCAATGGAATTCTTTATCGCCTGGTACTCCGGGGCGCTGTACGAGAAGTTCGCCTTCATGAACCGGGCCTTCGGTCAGTACTGGTGGGCCTACCTGATCATGGTCAGCTGCAATGTGATCACCCCACAGCTGTTCTGGTCCAAGCGCATTCGCACCAGCATTCCACTGATGTTCGTGCTCAGCCTGGTGGTGAACATCGGCATGTGGTTCGAGCGCTATGTGATCATTGTCTCCAGCTTGGCCAACGACTTCCTGCCGACCTCATGGGGCGGGTTCATCCCCACTTGGGTTGACATCGCCACCATGATGGGCGCCTTCGGACTCTTCGGCACGCTCTTCCTTCTGTTCTGCCGCTACCTGCCGATGGTGGCCATGGCCGAGATCAAGGGAACCATGCCTGAGGCCGATCCACACTTCATCCCGCACGGCGCTGGCCACGCCGCCGCTGCGGCCCACAGCCCCAAGAGTGAATGAGCCAACCCCTGTGACCATACTTGCCCCAGATCCAACTACGAAGACAGCGACCACAGTGCCGCAAAGGCGCATGTGGGGGGTCATGGCCGAGTTCGAATCGCCCGCGGCGATTTACGGCGCTGCGGGCAAGGTGCGCGATGCCGGCTATCGCTTCTGGGACTGTCACGCGCCCTTCCCAGTTCACAACCTGGATCGGCAGATGGGCGTGAAGCGCACCATTCTGCCAGTGGTGGTGTTCTTCGCGGGCATGACCGGGACGATGCTCGGTCTGGCCCTGCAGGCATTTACCAACGGACTCGACTGGGACGCCTGGCTGCTGGTGTGGGTGCAGGGTTACCCGATCCTTATCAGCGGCAAGCCACTGCTCTCGTATCCGTCGATGATCCCGGTGATCTTCGAACTCACCGTGCTGCTGGCCTCGCTCACTGCGGCGGGCGGCATGCTGGCCTTCAACGGCCTGCCGCGACTGAGCCACCCGCTGCTGGCCAACAAGCGATTCCTGCGCTGCAGCGACGATCGCTTCTTCATCACCATAGAGGCCCGCGACCCGAAGTTCATGCGCTCCAAGTGCGAGGCTTTCCTGAAGAGCCTCGGTGCCACGGCGGTGGAAGTGGTGGAGGAAATCTGATGCCGCGGATCATCACCTACACCCTCTGCATCATCGGCCTGCTGGCCATCCTGCCACTGGTGATCATCGCCCGCAATCGGGCCGAGGCCAGCACCGCCCGACCGATCCAGATCATTCTGGATATGGATCTGCAGACCAAGTTCAAGACCCAGAGCCGCAATGAACTGTTCGCCGATGGTCGCGCCATGCGCCAGCCGGTTACTGGCACAGTGGCCCGCGGCGAGGCGGGCGCCGACACACATTTCGCCAACGGCGTAGTCGGCGGCAACTGGGCCACAGCGCTGCCAGCCCAGACCCCACTCACTCCGGCTTTGCTGGCCCGCGGCCAGGAGCGATTCAACATTTATTGCTCGGCCTGCCACGGATACGCCGGCATGGGCGATGGCATGATCAACCGCCGGGCCCTGGAACTGGTCACCAACGCGGCCGGGCCGGTCGACGGGACGGTCTGGGTGGCTGCCAAGAGCCTGCACGACGCCACGGTGACGCCGCAACCGATCGGCCAGATTTTCAACACCATCACCTACGGCATCCGCAATATGGCCGCCTACGGAACGCAGATCCCGGTGGCTGATCGCTGGGCGATCGCCGCCTATGTGATTGCTCTGCAGCGCAGCCAGAACGCCAACCTTCAGGATGTCCCGCCGCCGTCGCGGGCAGGACTCGGACTATGAGCCACGGCCCCGCGAGTTTCGACAACAATCCGGCCCACTATGTCGGCGGCGAGCGCTTCGCGAAGTTCTCGCGCATCGCGCTGGCAATCGGCGGAGGCGGGCTGCTGCTGGCCTGCTGGCTCGGCTTCCGCAGTGAGGACCCGGCGCACTTCGCCCGCGTCTATCTGCTGAACTTCATCTTCGTGCTGTCGCTTGGGCTGGGCAGCCTGCTCTTCGTGATGATCCAGCGGCTAACCCGCGCTGGCTGGAGCGCGGCGCTGCGTCGTCCGGCGGAACTGATCGCCGCGAACCTGCAGTGGTGGTGGATCATGTTCCTGCCGTTTGTGGTTCTGTGGCTGGCCGGAAGCAAGGGCGACGGACACGGCATGACTCTCGCTTCCATCTGGCCGTGGGCCGACCTGCATGCTCTGGCTGAGCACAACCCGGCCGAGGCGCATGTCTTGGAGTCCAAGTCCGGCTACCTGAACACCAACTTCTTCTTCATCCGTGCCGCCATCTACTTCGGGCTGTGGGCAATTCTGGCGCGCACCATGCTGGTGAACTCGCTGCGGCAAGACAGCGCTGATTCCGACACGGCGCGGGCCATCGATGTCCGCCTGCAGAAGTGGTCGGCCTTCGGAGTGATCAGCTTCGGCCTGACCATCACCTTCGCCGCCTTCGACTGGATGATGTCGCTCTCGCCGGCCTGGTTCAGCACCATGTTCGGCGTGTACTTCTTCGCCGCCATCTGCGCTGGCGGGTACTCATTCCTGGCGCTGATAGTGCTGCGGCTGCGGCAGCTCGGCCTGCTCTCGGCGGTGGTAACCAGCGAGCACCTGCAGGACTTGGGCAAGATGATCTTTGCCTTCGGCGTGGTCTTCTGGGCCTACATCGCCTTCAGCCAGTACATGCTCATCTGGTACGCCTCGATCCCCGAGGAAACCACCTGGTTCCTAGCCCGGCAGATTGGTGGCTGGGGACCGCTGAGTTTCGCCCTGATCATCGGGCACTTCGTCATTCCGTTCGTGTTCCTGATCTCCCGCTGGGTCAAGCGCTGGCCAGTCTCGCTGGCTGTCGGCGCCCTCTGGATGCTCGCTTTCCACTGGATCGACCTGTATTGGCTGATCATGCCGGTGATCCCGCCCGATGTCGGTTCTTACAGTACGTACGGCGCCTTGGCCGAGGCGTACTCGGCCACGCCGACTCGGCTGGGTGACCCACTCAACTACCTGATGCTGGTGGGCATGCTGGGCCTGTTCGCGGCGGTCAGCCTGAGGCGGCTGTCCAAGCGCCCGGCGTTGGCGGTCCACGACCCGCGGCTGCCTGAGAGCCTGCGCTTCCAGAACATCTGAGGCATTCATGGCACACGGCGCTCACCATCACGAATCCCACGACCTAGACGAGAACCCCGATCCTTCGGGCGGACCGACTTGGTTCTGGTCGATCGCCGGATCGCTGATGTGCATCGCCACCATCTTTGCCGTGGCCACCATCTACTTCTGGAGCGAGAGCGCCGAGGTAGACGCCAAGATCATCAACCAGCCGCATCAGGAAGTGCAAGCGCTGCGCGCCGCGCAGGAAGCCACGCTGGCCCAGTACGGTCGGTACACGGTGGCGCTGGCCGATGGCAGCGAAGAGACGCGCATCCGCATTCCGATCACCCGCGCCTTTGAGTTGCTGCTGGCTGAGGGGATCAAGGCTCCACCAGCACCGGTGGCGGTGTCAGCACCAGTCTCCGCGGCGAAGCCCGCGGCTGTGCCGGCGGTCAAGACGGTCGCGACTCCTGCCCAAGCACCCGCCCACGGAGCCAAGCCGTGAAGCCCACCGCCCCATTCTTGATCGGATTTGGTGCCGGGCTGGCGATCGCGCTGTCGGCAACAGCGCAGTCGCCCAACTCTCCGGTTGGTCCGCTCGGTGGCGCAGGACTCAGCGCCGAGGGCGTGCCCCCGGAATTGGTCGGCGTGGACATTGTTGAAAACCTTGGCGTGAAGTTGCCGCTCGACCTGCCGTTTGTTGACGACGATGGCAAGCCGACCACCTTGGGCGCGATCCTCGCCAATGGCAAGCCGGTGCTGCTTCACTTGGGCTACTACCGCTGCCCGATGCTGTGCACCATGGTGCTCAACGAAGCCGTCCGCTCGCTGGGCAAGCTCGACTGGACGGCGGGCACCGACTTCGAGTTCGTCTCGGCCAGCATCAACCCCGATGACTCGGTGGAGTTGGCCGCGGCCAAGAAACAGGGATATCTGGCTGAGTACGGTCGCGAGGGTGTCGGCCGCGGCTGGCACTTCCTCACTGCGCCTCAGACCAGTTCGCAGGCGCTGGCCGATGCGGTCGGCTTCAAGTTCCGCCGCCTGCCCGACGGCGAGTATGCCCATGCTGCGGCGCTGTTCCTGGTGGCCCCAGATGGCCGCTTGGTGCGCTACCTCTACGGAGTCAAGTTCGAGCCGCAGACCGTGCGCATGGCGCTGGTCGAGGCGGGGCAGGGCACCATCGGCACACCGCTGGACCGCTTCATCCTGTGGTGCCACCAGTACGACCCGACCGAGGGCAGTTACACCCTGCTGGCGTTCCGGCTGATGCAGGTGGGTGGCGCGATCACCGTGGTCCTCCTGGCATCCGGCATCGGCTGGATGTGGTGGCGCGATTCCCGCAAGAAGTCACTCCAGCCGCCGGTAGAGGCTCAATCGGCGAACGCTCACGCAATTCACTGAGATTCCCATGCAGACGCTCCTAGCAATACTCACTGCTGCGACCGGCCTGGCCGATGGCCCGACTGCGCCGACCTTCTGGATGCCGCAGGGCGCGTCGACGGTCGCCCCGGATGTTGACATCGTCTTCGATGTCATCAACTGGGTCTGCTACTTCTTCTTCGCCCTGATTGTGGTGGCCATGGTGGCCTTCGTCTGGAAGTACCGCATCCGCGAGCGCGAGCATCGCTTCCGCATGGACGGCCCGACCCACCATGCCGCTCTAGAGGCCACCTACATCATTGTGCCGCTGCTCCTCTCCGGAGTCATCTTCTTCTTCGGCTTCCGCGGCTACCTCGATCTGGCCACCCCACCGGCCAACTCATACGACATCAATGTCACCGCCAAGAAGTGGCAGTGGGCCTTCACTTACCCCAACGGCGCGGTGGCCTCCGGCGCAGTCGAGGGCTTGGTGGTGCCCGCTGGTCGACCAGTGCGGGTGGTGCTGCGAGCCGACGATGTGCTGCACTCCTTCTTCATCCCCGAGTTCCGGGTGAAGCGCGACTGCGTGCCGGGACGCGTGGGCGCCATCTGGTTCCAGTGCGACTATCCGACCGGGATGGATCCAGCCAAGGCCTACAACCTCTTCTGCGCCGAGTACTGCGGCACCGACCACTCCAAGATGCTGGCCAAGGTCTATGTGCTCGAGCAGGCCGAGTTCGATGAGTGGCTGGCCAAGCAGGCCAACTGGATTGAAGAAATCCCTGACGCCGAACTGTTCACCGCCGCCGGCCCGCGCCTTTACGCCCAGTGCAGCCAGTGCCACAGCCTCGACGGCACCGCCGGGCAGGGGCCATCGTGGCAGGGAATCTTCGACCGCATTCGCGCCGGCACCGGCAAGTTCACCAATGGCCAGAGTTACGCCGACCTGATCGGCCCGGGCAAGGTTTACGAGACGCCAGAGGACTACATCCGCGACAGCATCCTCAACCCCGGGAAGTATGTCGTGCAGACCTTCGGCAATGTCATGCCCACCTTCAAGGGGCAGATGAGTGAACGCAAGATAGAGGCGGTCACCGGAATGATGAAGCACCTCGACCAGTTCGACGCCAAGGGCAAGCTGAAGGCCGCCGCCAAGTGACCAAACCATGAGCACCATCGAGATCCACAAGCCCGAGTCCCTGGCGCTGCACAGCGAGGACAACTACCTGACGCACTCGCGCGGGTTCCTGTCTTGGGCGCTAACCCTCGACCATAAGCGCATCGGTGTCATGTATCTGATCTCGGTGCTGACCAGTTTTCTGGTGGGCGGCATCTTCGCCCTGCTGGTGCGCACTGAACTGCTCACTCCCGGCCCGACCATCACCACGCCGTTTGCCAAGTGGCTCGGGGTGCAGGATGCGGATGTTTACAACCAGTGGTTCACCCTGCACGGGGCGATCATGGTGTTCTTGGTGATCATCCCGAGCATCCCGGCGGCGCTTGGCAACTTTATCTTGCCGGTGATGCTGGGCGCCAAGGATGTGGCCTTCCCCAAGCTGAACCTCGGCTCGTACTACCTGTGGGTCTGCGGGGCGGTGCTGGCGGTGGTCAGCCTGCTAATGGGCGGCTTCGACACCGGCTGGACTTTCTATACGCCATACAGCACCACCACTACCGCCGGCGGCGTGATCCCGGTGATCGTCGGTGTGTTCCTGCTGGGATTCAGCTCCATTTTCACCGGGATGAATTTCGTGGTGACCATCCACAAACTGCGGCCGCCAGGGATGACTTGGTTCAAGATGCCGCTCTTCTTGTGGGCGCTCTATTCGACCGCGATCATTCAGGTGCTGGCCACCCCGGTGCTGGCGATCACGCTGCTGCTCCTAATCGTGGAGCGCACTCTGAATGTCGGCATCTTCAACCCCTCGATGGGCGGCGACCCGGTGCTGTTCCAGCACTTCTTCTGGTTCTACAGCCATCCGGCGGTGTACATCATGATCGTCCCGGGCATGGGGATCGTCAGCGAACTGATCGCGGTGCACTCCCACCGGCACATCTTCGGCTATCGCTTCATCGCCTTCTCCTCGGTGGCCATCGCCATGTTCAGTTTCATCGTCTGGGGACACCACATGTTCGCCAGCGGCCAGAGCGGGCTGATGAACACCTTGTTCTCGGCGATCTCCTTCAGCGTGGCCATTCCCTCGGCGGTGAAAATCTTCAATTGGGTGCTGACGCTCTACAAGGGTTCGATCAGCCTGACCACCCCGATGTGCTACGGGCTGGCGTTCTTGTTCTTGTTCACCATCGGCGGACTTACCGGGCTGCACTGCGCCACGCTGGCCACCGATGTGCACCTGCACGACACCTACTTCATCGTGGCCCACTTCCACTATGTGATGATGGGCTCGGCGCTGATCGCCATGGTCGGCG
>SYPI01000116.1 GCA_005804005.1 Planctomycetia bacterium | reverse complement strand
GGTTTTGGCGGATGAGTCGATCGTCTGCGACGGCATTCCCGGGAGAATTCTCTACACCTCGGTGGCGCTCGATGCACAGACCACCGCAGTCACCGGCTGGATGCTCATCCCGGCGGCTCCCGGCGACTTCTTCGCATTCACGGTGATCGCTTCGAAGCAGACCTACGGCTCGGCGCGACGGGTGTTGGACCGTGTGTTCGAATCGGTGAAGATCCTGACTCGTGAACAGGCCGATAACCTTAGGGCTACCAGAGGCGAGGCCGGGCGGTCGCTGTTAGCTCGAATTGACGAGACTTTGCTGCGATCCATGGGGAAACAGCAGGGATTTTGGCGCGTTCATGCGCAAAAGGGCGTGGAGCCAGATCACGAAGTTGGTTGGCAAAGGTTATTCTGCCGTGAAGGTGCTAAGGCAGAGGTCGACCCGAGTCGCAAGCCACCCTTCGTTGGCGATGAAGCACGGCTCGGTTTGCTGGTCTGCATCCAAAGCCAGTCGATCGATCAAGTTGACCCCACCGCACACCTCGACACCGAGAGCCGATACTGGCTCAGTTGGGATCGTCTGTCAGAAATGTGGTTGACGCGGTTCGCCGAGCGACATGGCGGGGCGATGAAAGTGTTCTCGCAGTTGGGAGTGCGCGAGGCGCCCTCGGCCGGTGCCCCGCGCGGTCGCCTCCATGTTGCCACACAGGGCTCCAGCGCCGCGCCAAGCTCGGCGCAGGCGTGGCCGGTTCCACCCGAGATTTATCTCTCTCAGGCCGAGGGCATGCTGCTGGGTTGGTTGCTGCCGCGCGACGGCAGTCACGAAGGTGAGTTCGGCGTGTACTCGTATGACGCCCGCACCGACAAACTGCCGCAGCGAATCTTGGATTGGCGCCGCGGGGCCAAAGAGGGCGAGTGGATTCTGGTCTCACGGCCAGCACTCGACGCTGCGCCGGATGTCTCCACGTTCGATTCCACCGGGGCGATGATCCGACGGATTCAGCCCGATGGCGTGATCCTGGAGCGCACCACCCCGACCGAACTGGCCGAGCTGTGGAAGTCGAAGGGAATCAGTCCACCATGAGAGTCATCGCCAGCGCGATACTTCTGGGCCTACTCTCCGCCTGCAATGGGGCTCCGGTACCGCAGGCCGACTTTGCGGTGATCTCGGAGGGCGCCGCCACTTCGCTGGAACTCTGCGACCTCATGCCCCCGGCGGGGATCACCTCATGCTGGAGTTCTATCGACGCCGATGGGGCAACCGAAATCACCTGCGCCCTCACCTCTGGCGATGGAACGGTGAGTTACCGGGGTCCGGCGCAGGAAACTCAGCACTTGGTTGAGGCGCCCGGCGGATTGGCGCTGACGCTGGTGGAGTCGCCGCGGGATGACGCGGTGACATCATTCGATCCGCCGCTATTGGCCTACCCGGAGCGCCTGGTTGCAGAGTGGATCGATGCCGCCGCAGCAATGCGGGTGAACTACATCGACCCGGCGCGGGGAGAGCGCGATGCTGGCAAGGCGAGTCTCCGGAGCAGGGTCAGCGGTACGGCGCGCGTTCGCACCCCAATGGGCGAGTTCGACACGGTGGTCATCGAGTCGGTCTTTACCGCTCATCTGCGACTGGCGACCGCTGAAAACATTGCCGAGGTGTATGTGGCGCCCGGCATCGGGCCAGTCGCTGAGGTGCTGAAGCGGCGAGTCTGGGTGCTGGGGCTCCCGATTCAGTCGCGAGATGCCGTCGTGGTCCGCCGCAATGGCCCCGGACCGGTGGGCGGTGGAGCATGAGTGCGGCGCGCCCTCGATTTCTGCTGGCGATTCCGGTGTTCAACGAGGCATCCACGCTGGTTCAGGTGACCCGGGCTGCCGCGGCGCACATCGGCGAGATACTGGTGGTGGATGATGGATCCACCGACGCCACGCCCGAGTTGCTGGCCACCTTGCCCCTGAGCGTGCTGCGGCACCGCACCAATCTCGGCTACGGACGCAGCTTGCGCGATGCCTTCGCCTTCGCCGCCTCATCCGGTGCCGAATGGGTGATCACGATGGACTGTGATGCGCAGCATGAGCCGGAGGAGATCCCCTGCTTCATTGAGCGACTAGCCAAGGGTGATGTCGATGTGGTCTCCGGATCGCGCTACCTGCAGGCTGAGGCCCGCGGCGATGATGCCCCAGAGGATCGGCGCCGCATCAATTCGCGGGTCACGGCCCTGATCAATCAGCGGTTGAAGTTGTCGCTCACCGACGCCTTCTGCGGGTTCAAGGCCTACCGAGTGGCGGCACTGGCGACGCTACGGCTGGATGTCACCGGATACGAGTTCCCTCTGCAGTTCTGGGTGCAGGCTGCGGCGCACGGCCTGCGTATCGCCGAGGTTCCAGTGCAGCGCATCTACCTCGACCCCAACCGCAGTTTCGGCGCGGCCTTGGACGACCCGGCCCATCGACTGGCTTGCTACACCGAGGTGTTTGAGCGGGAGATGTCGCGCTGCACGGACCTGTTGAGCGTCCGGAGCGACCCATGCCACAGGCCAGCCACATGGTGCGCGTCACCGCGCGGCTGAGTCCAACCTTGGCGCGTCGCGAGAGCGACGACCTCGGCAGTCGCCTGAGTGCCGACCTCGGGCTGGCAGCGGGCGACTGGATCGGCTGGGGGCATCAGGCTTGTTTCTGGCACTGCGGAGTGCTGGCCAAGGGAATGGCGGCCGAGGCCATGGCGCGCAAGCATGCCGCGGGGGTTGTCCATCTGCTGGCCGATCAGGACGAAGGCGATGTGGCATCGGTGGTCTACCCGGCGCTGGTCGATGGCCGGTGGGAGCGCCACTGCCATCACTTCCTGAATGCGGCTGCTGGGCGGGTGGCTGCCGCGCAGCCCGCGGCTCGGCCGCGCAGTTCGCCGGAGGGCCTCACCGAGGATGTGTCGGCGAGTCTGGGGCGCATTCACCATGCGCTTGGAGATTCGATGGCGGCGCCAAGCGCCGCCGCGCAGGTGAATCGCGCCGCGTTTGAACTGGCGGCACCCTGGCTGAGGCCACCGGAAAGAATCGTCGCGGCCAGCGAACTGTTCCGAAGCACCACCGCTCGGCGGCTGCTGGAGCAAATGTGCCGCGAGCCGCTCCCGTGTGCCAGCGCCTTCAATCGCGCCCTCGAGTTGGATCGGGGCGTGGCCAGACCGCTGATGATTGCCGCCGATCCACGGCGAATTGAATTGCCAGTCTGGCTAGTGAACTCCGCCGGAGCACGCCTGCGGGTGAACGCCGACCAATGCCGCCGGGCGCTGGATGAGAATCAGTTACTCGTGCCACGCGCCTTTCTGGCAACTGGGCTGGTGCGCATGGCGACTAACGCCTTCGTGCATGGCACCGGCGGCGAACGCTACGAACGAGTCGGCGACCAGTTCTGGTTGAAATGGCTGGGGGTGTCGATTCCGCCGCCATCGATGGTCAGCGCCGATGTGCCGTTGAGCAGCGAGCCGCTGCCCAACGCCCCAGCCGACCCGCGAACTCTGCAGTTCGATCCGTGGCGGGCGGAGGGCAGCGGCGAGGTGTCTCTCCAATTGCGCCAACTGCGCGCGGCGATCGAAGAGGCGCCCCGCGGCAGCGACCAGCGCCACGATGCGTACGAATCCATGCGAGCCCGCGTGGCATTTGAGCGCCAGCGGAACGCGCCGCACATCGAGCGCGCCGAAGCAGCGTGGCGCCAGTGGCAGGAGCGCTGCGCCTCGACCAGAATCCTCGCAGCGCGCGACTGGCCGTTCCCGCTGCACCGTTCCGAGTCGCTCGAGCGCCTGTTCGCCGAGGTTCAGGCTGGTGTTGCCGCCGACGCTGCCGACAGCGGGTCAGGTCGATAGATGCGGGTCTCCAGGGCGAAGTTCCGCTCCGTAAATGCCTGACCAGCAACCAGAGGCTTGCCACGCGCCGCAGCCGCCATCGCCGCAGTCGTCTTGGCATCCAGTTCATCTAGCCGGGCCACGAACACCGCTTCGGGTGTCGCGGGCAACTTGGCTGCGCCGTGCTCCAGCTTGCCGTGGTGGCTGATGATGATGTGTTGCAGAACAAGCAGCGCTTCGCTGGGCAGTTTGGCCCCACTGGCCCGGGCGGCGGTGGCGGCCTTGATCTGCAGCCAGATGGCGCCGCGCACTAGATGTCCGACGAGTTGCCCCTCGGCGGTGTAGCTGAAGCCGCGTTCCCACTCCAGCTCAGAAGTCTTGCCGAGGTCGTGCAGGAACAAACCCATCAGGACCAGATCACGGTTCATTCCTGGATAGAGCGGCAGAATGCGCTCGGCAAGTTCCAGCAGTTGCAGAGTGTGCTCCAGCAGCCCGCCGATGAAGGCGTGGTGAATGCTCACCGCCGCCGGAGCGCGGCGAAACGAACCCATGATTGCCTCGTCGCCCAGATATGCCTCGGCCAAGGCTTGCATCGCCGGGTGCTGAAGCGATCGCATGATTTCGCCGACCCGGGTGAACATCGCCCCGATGTCGCGTGTGGTGGTCGGCAGCAGATGGACCAGGTCCTCTTCGGTGACCTCCGCCGCCCGCAGCCCGTCGAGCATGATCTGGATCCCGCCGTTGTAGAGTTCGGTGCGCCCGCTCACCCACACGAATCCGGTGGCGGCCACCTCGCCCAAGCGCGACTCCTCAAAGGTCCACATGCGCACCGGCGCCTCACCGGATGAGTCGCGCAGCAGTGCCTTGAAGAACGGCTTGCCCTGCCGGGTGGTCCCAACCTGCGGGTTGACCAGCGAGTAGATGCCATCGATGGCCTGATTGGGCTCAAGGCTGGCCAGGTTGCGGTGCGTCGGGCTGCTCATGTGGGGCTGGGATCGTATCCACCGCGCCGCCGTTACTGCCGCATCCGCTGCAGAACATGCGGCACTTCATCGGCTAGTTGCTCGGCCAACAGCCCCGCCTCGCCGTGTCGGGCCGACCAAGCCCCGGCCGCCTCGCCGTGAATCGTGGCGGCGAGGCGGGCACAGTCGTAGAGATCGAGGTGGCCACCGGCCAGTGCTCCAGCGCGCGCCGCCGCGAGCGGAGAGCGCAGCGCCAGAGCGGCCAGCCCACGGGGGTGGAACTGGGCGATCACACTGCCGAGGATTCCCGAGAGCACATCGCCGCTGCCGGCGGTGGCCAGCGCCGCATTGCCGCAGCGCCCCACCCAAGTGCGCAGTCCGTCGCTGACTACCGTGCGCGCACCCTTGAGGAGCACTATCACGCCCAGTCGCCGGGCCAGAGTGGCGGCGCCGTTGGCGCGGCCCGCATCGGTGGTGAGGTCGTGCTCCAGCGACAGCGCCGCAGCTAGCCGCGCGAACTCGCCCGGATGTGGCGTCATCACTGTGGCGGCGCGCAGGTCGAGATGGAACTCCGGCAGTACCGAAAGCGCGTTGAGCCCATCGGCATCGAGCACCACCGGAACCTCATCCTGCGCCAG
>SYPI01000115.1 GCA_005804005.1 Planctomycetia bacterium | reverse complement strand
TGGCATGGAGTTCATGCACACTGCCGAGGGCACCGATGTTGAGGCGCTCGGTGAGGGCTGCGTCACAATCACGCCGCTCTACTACGACCTCACCGATCACGCCCGCTTGGCGCACTGGCGCGCCTCGATCGAGCGCTAGCCCTGCGCATCATTTCATTTCTGCCCCCATCGGTCCCAAAACAGGACACATTGGCGCAGAAACGACCGGAGAGGTAGGGCGCTACTTCAGGATCACGCGTACGCGCATGCGCACCACTTGGCCCTCCTTGAGGGTGTCAAGGTGCTTGCCCTTGGCGCGCCAACGGAACAGGGCATCGATGACCGGCTCATCGATTTCCAAGTTGTAGCCGCTGGTCTCGAGAATGGTGACCTTTACCGCCTTGCCGGTGCGGTCGAAGGCAATCTCAGCCACTGGGCTGCGCGGGCTGGTGGTGATCTGGGTGAGCACCGGGAACACTGGGTTCCTGGTCTTGATTTCCAGTCCCTTGGCCGCCAGTGGCTTGCCTGAGCGCCAGGTTGAAGGCGGCACATCGACGACGCTGGTGGCATCGGATTCCTTGTCGGCCTGCGCACCGGGCTTGGGCGGTCCGCTGGTGGGCATCGGCGGGCCAGCGGCGGGGTTGGTGCTGGGCGCTGGCTGGTTTGGTGATGGCGGCTCGACGGTTGGGTCGGCGACGGGTGTCGGCGCGGTCGCGCCGGGCTGCGCTGGAGGCTGCGGTTGCGGCGGCTGCAGTTGCTGCGGCTGCAGTTGCTGCGGCTGCGGCTCTTGCGGCTGCGGCTCTTGCGGCTGCGGCTCTTGCGGCTGCGGCGGCTGCGGGGGTTCTGGTGGCGCAACCTCTGGCGCGGGCTCGGTCGGCTCGCTCGCCTCAGCGGGTCGGGTGAGCGCCGGTTGTGGTTCAGGTTGCGGCGGAAGCGGCGCTGGCTCGAGCGGGTCGGGTCCTTCCGGTGCCGGAATGGTGTCTGGTTCGGATGCAGGCGTCGGCGGCGCAGGCGCTGGAACCACCGGCTCAGGTACCGGGCGCACTGCGACAACCTCTGTGGGCATCTGCGGAGGCGAGGGCTGCGCGGCCACTATCTGCGGCGGCGACTGCGCCCCCTCGGCGGCCGGTGTCGGCGGCGATGGTGGAGCGCCGCCGCCAGTCGGCGTTTCGGTGAACGCGGCCTGTTCGACTTCGGCCAGCCGCGCCAGATGTTCCTCGTATTCGGCGTACCCGATCCAGGTCATGGTGCTGGCCGAACCATCTTCGATGCCCGGCTTGATGAGGTCGTCTTCTTCCTTATCTTTCTCCGGCTCTGGCAGATCATCGGGATGCGCATCGCGCGACTTGGCGGCGTCGAATCCCTCGTAAGGATCACCAGTACTGAAGGCCTCGGCGCTGCCGGTGATTCCCACCCAGACCAGCGGGAAGAAAATGAAGATGTGCACCGCCACTGAGACCACCATTCCGATCAGCAACGGGCTTCGGCTTGGCTTGAACGGCCGCACGAGCCCATGCTATTCGCCCGGCGGTGCTAGGATTCCGCTCCACGGAGGAACCATGGGCGCACTTACCTGTTCGAATCCTGTCCTGTCTGAAGAACGACTCTGGCCGGCGCTGCAGCAGACCATTCGCGCCAGCACCAACGCCACGGTAGGCGGAGTGGTCTTCAAGACCGCCATCAGCATGGGGCTAGCGGCCATGAGCGGCGCGGTGGGCTACTCGCTGGCCAAGAACAATCCGGGGCTGGTGATGGTTGCCGGCGTCGTTTCATTCGTGGCCTCGCTGGCGGTGTTCTTTGCCCTGCGCGGTCGCCCCGCGTGGGCGGCGTTCCTGTGTCCGGCCTACGCCATCGTTCAAGGCTTCATGCTCGGCGCCTTCGCCATGGTGCTCGATGGAATCCTTGCCGCACAGGGCATCTCGCTGCCCGGCGGCGTGGCGGCCCCGGCCTTCCTCATGACTGTCGGCGTGGCCACGGCGTGCCTGGTTCTCTACCGCAGTGGCGTGGTGCGCCTGTCCGAGCGCGGCACATTTGTGCTGGGCTGCGTGGTGATGGGCATCGCCATTGCCTACGGGATCTCGTTCGTGCTGGGCATGTTTGGCGTGGCTGTGCCGTTCCTGTCGCTGCCAACCGAAACCGGCACCAGCACCGGCGCGTGGATCGGCTTGGGCATCAACGGTGTCATTCTGGTGGTGGCCGCGCTGACCCTAGTGGCCGACATCGGTCAGGTGGATCGCGCCGTTGCCAACGGCACCCCCAAGAGTTCCGAGTGGTATCTGGCGTTCGGTCTGGTGGCCAGCCTGGTCTGGATCTACATCGAGAGCATGAAGATTGTCTTTCGCCTGGCCATGATGTTCGGCAAGCGCGACTGAGGGATCAGCCGCACGCGGGGCGTGCCTCACCATGCAGCCGGACTCCCCAACTCGCGGCGGGCTGACGCTTGGGTCATGCGCCCGACGGCGGATGGTCTGGGTACCGCTTGCGGTGGGTGGCCTCGCCTGCTGCGGGTTCGGCTGGTACTGCCTCAGTTTGCCGCCATCGGCCAGTTACGAGTCGACAGTTCCGGGCGCCATCGTGTGGGCTTGGGTCTGTGCGGTGGTCGGGGCAATGAGCGGGCTCGACTGGCTCTCCACTTGTGTGGTCAGTGGACCCACCGCCAAGTGCGGCAGGTGTGGATATGACTTGCGAGAGCACGAGTCGCTTGGCGCAGTTTGCCCTGAGTGTGGCTGTGAGATTCGGCGCACTGAGGAGCCAGCATGGCGAACATCTCCCGCAGGGCGGTGGACTCTGCTCCCCGGAGGGCTGCTCCTGCTCGCTGCGGCACTCTGCGCGGCCCACGCCACCTTGCTCGGCTTCCTGTGGGCCGACGGCGGGTTCGAGTGAGGCGGGGGCTGGGTCACCGTGAGGTGTTCGTTACCGATCTTCCTTCGGCTTGCCCACGATGTTCACCGACACGCCGGTGTCCTTGAGGCGATCCCAGACATCCTGCAGCACCGGGGCCCGATCAACCGTGCCCGCGCCATCGGCCAGCGCCAGATAGACAATCGTTTCGGGCTTGGCCTCGCGGGCCGCCATCACTTTCCCGCGCAGATCATCAAGCACCACCGGCTCGCGGTTGAAGAAGATGCGGCCTTCCAGATCAAT
>SYPI01000114.1 GCA_005804005.1 Planctomycetia bacterium | reverse complement strand
GCTGCGGAACACCGGGATCCCTTCGACCTGCTGGGTGTAGGCGACCAAGGTGAACTTGTACGACTCGGTCTCGGGCTCCCACATGACTGGCTGCACATGGCGGCCGTCGGGGAAGGGTCCGAAGGAGATCAGGTGCTCCGGCCGGACGCCGAAGGTGCCAGCGTGGGCCGCCACGAAAGCGCGGGCACTCTCAACCGGACTGCGTCCAGTTGAGAAGGGCACCCCATAGACCCGGGTGATGCGGCCAGCATGCTCACTCAAACCAAGACCGGGGCAACTCTGTTCAAGCGTTGCGCGCGCCTGAGCGGGGCTGGTCACCAACTGGGCGAGGGACGAATTTGCTAGGACAAACTGAGCAGCGACCGCTGCCGCTGCAAGGGTAAATGGACTCATATGACTCGGCGCCTCCTAAGGGGGAAGGAAGCGGCGCCGGCCACGCCGCTCTTGGATTGAACCCACCACAATCCGCTCCGGGGCGGTTCTGGTTCCCCATATTCTGCCCCAGAACCGCTTTCCGGGCAAGATTGTTCGTCAACGAACTTGGAGCCGGCCGATCGTTCCATCACCGGAAGCCGCTTGGGCTCGGGTCTAATGGCCGCATGGCGAGCGCGCACGGTGCCAAGGAACCCACCATCGAGAACCGTCAGGCGCGGCACGACTACGCGATTGAGGACACATTGGAGTGCGGGATTCGCCTTACGGGTACCGAAATCAAGTCGGTGCGCGCTTCGCTGGTGTCGCTGCAGGAGGGCTTTGTGATGGCGGTCGCCGCGCCGCCGAGCCTCCATCTGCATTCTGTCCACATCGGCGTGTACCCACCGGCGGGAGCCCATCGGCAGCATGAACCGTTGCGCATCCGGACCCTCTTGGCGCACCGCCGCGAGATTGAAAAGCTGGCCCTGGAGGTGAAGGCTCGCGGGGCCACGCTGGTGCCGCTGAAGATCTACTTCGTGCGGGGGCGCGCCAAACTCCTGCTGGGGATTGCGATCGGGCGGCGCAAGGTAGACAAGCGCCATGCCATCCGCGAGAAGGAGATGAAGCGCGAGGTTGACCGGATCATGCGCAAGCGGCGCTGAGTGTCGCCGTGGCGCCGCCGTCAGGTGCGCATCAATGGGAACGGGTGCCCGCAGTCCGAGTCGCGCTTACCAGAAATGCAGTCGATGACCACCGCGGCGACCTCCTCGGGGGAGAGCGTCTGCGAACTCGGCCACTCGGCTTCGCTAACTAGTCGGCGCAGCAGGGCCGTTTCAACCCCGCCGAGCTCGATGGCGAAAGCCCGCACCCCGTGAGCACGTCCTTCGGCGTGCAGGGCCCGGGCGATGGAACTGAGGGCGCCTTTGGCGGCGGCGTATGCCAGGAAGTTGGGAAACGGGTCACTGGCTGAGAGGCTGGAAAGCAGCACGACGCAACCGCGTCCCTGGGCGAGGAGTCCATCCCAGCAGGCCGCGACGAGTTCAGACGCACCACCGGCATTCACAGCCATCACCCGATCGAACTCGGAGCGCGTGGTTCGGCTCACTGGGATCGCTGGCGCATCTCCAGCGGCGTAAACCAGCGTCTCGATTCGCCCCAACTCAGCCGCAGAGGCAGCGGCGAACTGCGTGGCCGCACCGGGGGCGCCGATATCCACCACGCGGGTGAAGATCCGGCCCTCGGGGCACTGGGCGCGGGCCATCCGGGCCGTTTCTTCTAACTGCTCACCGCGCCGGGCGCAGATCGCCAGATCGAATCCGCGCGCGGCCAGCGCCACTGCTGTGGCCCGACCGATGCCGCTGCTGGCGCCAGCCACGATGGCCGCTGGACGGGTCACTCAGCGAACCAGTCGCAGCACGTCGTTGTAGAAGGTCACCAGAAAAATCCCAGCCAGCAGCGCCAGCCCCACAAAGGTGGCGGCACTCTGGAAACGCGTCGAGGGGGGCACCCCACGGATCTTCTCGTAGAGCAGGTAGACCATGTGCCCGCCGTCGACCACCGGCAGCGGCAGGAAGTTGAGTACCGCCAAGTTCACGCTGATCATGGCTAGGAAGAACACCAGATAGGTCAGCCCGCGATCGGCAACCCTGGTGCCGATGTGCACGATGCCAACTGGGCCGCGCAACTGATCTACGCCGACCGTGCCGCGAAACAACCGGTCGAGGGTCAGGTAGGTGAGCACCACCACCTTCCACGACTCGCGCATTCCCATGGCCACGGCGCGCAACGGATTGCCGTTGGCCGAGAGCGTGGCGTAGGCGGGCGAAAAGAGCGCGGCCGGGAGCGGGCTGGCCCAGCCCAGCGATTGCACCGTTGTCAAATCAGCCGCGGTGAGTGTCAGTGTGCCATTGAAATGCCTTTTCGGGTCAGTGAGATCGTGAGCCTCCACCGCGATGCTGGCCGTGGCGCTGACGGCCGCAGCGCGCATGGCGCGGCCGATCCCATCCCAGTCGGTGACGGTCTGGCCGCCGATCGATGTGATCACGCTCAGTGGGGGAAGTCCGAGTGTGGCGAAGGGAGTCGGTGCCACAGTGCCATCCGCGGCAGCCAACTTGGCAATCGGTGCGGCGACTGCTGGTACATCCAGCGCCTCGCCAGCCACAAATCCGACCAGTCCCTCCGTCGAGACCCGCACCGCTGCCTCCACCGGTGAACCGTCGCGCAGCAGCGTCACCTTCACCGACTCACCCGACTTCGCCTTGAGGGTCTCACGCAGCACCGCGTAGGTCGGTCCCGCCACAGTGCCCACGGAGAGGATCAGGTCGTCAGCCTTCAATACCGCTGCATTGGCGCTGTCGCTGGGAACCTGCGCCACGCGCACCAGCGGAGCGATTCCCAGGATGCCGTTCACTCGCGGGGCATCGCTAGCCAGCGCCGGATCCACCATGCGCTGCATCGCCGGAGTAGGACTAAGGGTGACCGCCGGGCCGGTCTGCGAGGAATCCCCAGCGGCATTCAGAGCGATGCTCCAGTTGGTCACCATTGGCTGGCCGCCGCCTGATTCAGCAGCCAGCGCCAAATCTGTTGCGGTAGTGGCAATCACTCCATCGATCGTCTCGAGTCGGGCGCCGCGATAGGCCGCAGAGAACTCGCGCTCGGTGGGCGCACTTCCATCGGCAGATTTCCAGCCCGCTGGCAGCGCCGAGTTCGTCTGAGAATTGCTCCAGAATCCCGCCTCCAGCAATGCCTCGTGAATCGCCGCCGCCGCGCCGTTTCCCACCACCAATTCGGTTCCGGAAGCCGGGGCGATGCCGATCGAGCGCATGCCGTTGATGGGGCTGGGCCGAGCAGTGAATTCCAGTTCGTTGCCGCCGCGACGCACCAGCAGCTGCAGCGGCGCATCGGGTGTGTTTAGCGCCGCAGCGATCTGAATGTCGCTGAAGGTTGCTACTGGCGAGCCGTCGACGGAAGTCACCCGATCCCCAGCGCGCAAGCCGGCGGCTTCCGCCGGGCTGGCCGGCATCACCGAGCCGATCACCGGGCCCTCGAACTGCACTCCAACCAGGAAGGCGACAAGGAACATGACGATGGCGACTACCAGATTGGCCACCACGCCAGCCGAGATGACGATCATCCGCTTGCCGACTGGTGCCGACATGAAACTCCGCGCCCCCGTTTGGGCGCGCCCCGGCGCCATGTCATCCTGACCGAGCATCTGCACATAGCCGCCGAGTGGG